>NZ_RXXX01000059.1:0-11369 GCF_011006755.1 Anoxybacillus sp. MB8 | reverse complement strand
GTGGCCGATCACCCTCTCAGGTCGGCTACGCATCGTCGCCTTGGTGAGCCGTTACCTCACCAACTAGCTAATGCGCCGCGGGCCCATCCTGCAGCGACAGCTTGCGCCGTCTTTCAACGAAACGTCATGCGACATTCCGTGTTATCCGGTATTAGCACCGATTTCTCGGTGTTATCCCCGTCTACAGGGCAGGTTGCCCACGTGTTACTCACCCGTCCGCCGCTAACCAAATAGAAGCAAGCTTCTATTTGATCCGCTCGACTTGCATGTATTAGGCACGCCGCCAGCGTTCGTCCTGAGCCAGGATCAAACTCTCCATAGAAAGTTCATATCTCTAGCTTCTTTACGCTTTTCGCTTCGTTCAGTTTTCAAGGAACATCTCTACCGCTCTTTGAGCGACCTTTTTAATATAACATTTACTGTTTTCTTTGTCAACACTTTTTTATTTTTCATAAATTGCTTGTTTCAATCAGCAATAAGTATATTATCAAAAACAAAATATCTCGTCAACTGTTTTTTAAAAAAATAAGGCTTGGAAGTAATGACCCAAGCCTCTCAGTCTGTCACTATAGTAGTTACTCAACTAAAAATGCAAAATATAGAATGAAAACAACAAATAAACCGTACATAATTGGATGAATTTCTTTCGCTTTACCTTTCGCAATCATTGTAATTGGGTAAAAAATAAACCCAATCGCAATTCCTGTTGCAATACTATACGTTAAAGGCATTGAAATTAATGTTAGAAATGAAGGAACAGCAATTTCAAAACGAGTCCATTCAATTTTTCCAAGCGATGATACCATTAGTACACCAACAATAATCAATGCCGGTGCTGTGACTGGTGCTGTCACAACCGATAACAGTGGAGAGAAAAATAACGCAAGCAAAAATAAAATTGCTGTTACGACAGAAGTAAAACCTGTACGTCCACCAGCCGCTACCCCAGCTGAGGATTCAATGTACGATGTTGTTGTAGACGTCCCTAAAATTGCTCCAACAACCGTTGCACAAGAATCAGCAAAAAGCGCTTTCCCGGCTCGTGGCAATTTATTATCTTTTAATAACCCTGCTTGATTCGCGACCGCCACTAGCGTTCCTGCGGTATCAAAGAAATCGACGAATAAAAATGTTAGCACAACAGCTAGCATTTTAATATTGAAAATTTGGTCAAGATGTTCAAAAGCTACTCCAAATGTAGGTGCTAAACTCGGTACAGAACCAACTACTTTTGTTGGTACATCGATTAATCCTGCAATCATTCCAACGACAGCTGTAACCACCATTCCAATGAAGATTCCGCCGTTTACACGACGAACCATTAAAATAACGGTAATGATTACTCCAAAAATAGCCAACAATGTATTCCCATTTGTTAAATGACCTAGGCCAACAAGAACTGCGTCATTATTAACAATAATACCTGCGTTTTGGAATCCAATAAACGTAATAAATAACCCGATTCCTGCACCAACCGCATATTTTAAATCTTCTGGAATTGAGTTAATGATTTTTTCACGAATACCACTTAGCGTAAGTAAGATAAAAATCATTCCAGACATAAGAACGCCAGATAACGCTGTTTGCCAAGGAATACCCATCGTTAATACAACAGTAAAAGCAAAGAAAGCATTCAACCCCATCCCCGGTGCAAGCGCAATAGGATAGCGCGCAATTAATCCCATTAACAAGGATCCAACAGCTGCCGCAATAGCCGTCGCCGTAAATACTGCACCTTGATCCATTCTCATTTCATTCGGTAAATCTGGTACAGCACTTAATGATAAAACAGCTGGATTAACAAATAAAATATAAGCCATCGATAAGAAAGTTGTTAAACCTGCAACAATCTCTCTCTTGTAATTTGTACCAAACTCATCAAATTGAAAATACTTCTTAATCACTTCAAGTCCCTCCATATGTTGTAATAAAAAGAAAAACGCTTCTAGCAAACTACCAGAAGCGTTGACTATGATGCATAATGCACAGAACATAGAGAGGAACCAAGCAGATCCCTCTCCCCCACATTACACATCGTAGTCAAGCTATTTACGGTAGCTTGGTAGAGACTCCCGAGCCATATTCTCGAGATTATACGATGTATCCTCTATTTACTTTACACATACATTCTAACAACAAAACGGAGTAGAGTCAAGTTAAATCACGAACATTTTTTTATTTAAATATTTTTTTGTTCGCTTTTACTCCCATTCGATTGTTGCCGGTGGCTTGCTTGTAATATCGTAAACAACGCGATTAACATGAGGCACTTCGTTTACAATACGTGTAGAAATTACTTCAAGAACATCCCAAGGAATGCGCGCCCAATCCGCTGTCATCCCATCAATCGACGTTACAGCACGAATGCCGACCGTATAATCATACGTGCGGGCATCTCCCATCACCCCAACGCTACGAATGTCAGGGAGTACCGTGAAGTATTGCCAAATGTCATGATCAAGTCCTGCTCTCTTTATTTCTTCACGCAAAATCGCATCCGATTCACGAACGATTTCTAACTTCTCCTCTGTCACTTCACCTAATACACGAATGCCAAGTCCTGGACCCGGAAACGGCTGACGCCATACAATCTCGTCTGGAATACCTAACTCTGTACCGAGTGCACGCACTTCATCTTTGAAAAGTGTATTTAGCGGTTCGATTAGTTTAAATTTCATGTCTTCCGGTAAGCCACCAACGTTATGATGTGATTTAATCGTTTGAGCCGTTGCTGTGCCGCTTTCAATAATGTCGGTATAAAGCGTACCTTGTACTAAAAACTCAATGCCATCTAGCTTTGCTGCTTCGTCATCAAACACGTAAATGAACTCATTCCCAATAATTTTTCGTTTTTGCTCTGGATCACTTACACCTTTTAATTTATTTAAAAACCGTTCTTTTGCATCCACTTTAATGACGTTCATATGGAAACCTTCACGGAACGTTTTCATGACACTTTCTGCTTCCCCCTTGCGAAGCAAACCGTGGTCAACAAAAATGCACGTTAACTGATCGCCAATCGCACGATGAACGAGAACAGCTGCTACCGACGAATCAACACCACCACTTAAAGCGCAAAGCACTTTTTTATCGCCTACAAGTCTACGAATTTTACGAACTTCGTGCTCAATAAAGCTTCCCATCGTCCAATCGCCTTTACACTTACAAATGTGAAACACGAATCGTTTTAACAATTCATTTCCATATACTGAGTGGCGCACTTCTGGGTGAAACTGAACGGCATAAAACTTTCTCGTTTCATCGCTCATCGCGGCAATCGGACAAGATGGGCTTGTCGCCTCAACGGTAAACCCTTCTGGCGTTTTTGTCACTAAGTCGCCATGACTCATCCAAACAATTTGCTCTGTCGGTAAGTCACCAAACAGTTGCGACGCACGTTGTACCGTAATCGTTGCTTTCCCATATTCCCGATGAGTCGCTTTTTCAACTTTCCCACCTAAATGATGCGTCATTAGCTGCATGCCATAACAAATACCTAAAATCGGAATGCCTAACTGAAAAAGTGCTGGATCGCACGTCAATGCTTGTTCGTCATATACACTATTTGGACCACCCGAAAAAACAATCCCTTTTACATTCATTTGTTGAATTTGCTCTGCTGTAATCGTATGTGGATGTAGCTCGCTGTACACACCAAATTCACGAATACGGCGCGTAATTAACTGATTGTACTGGCTACCAAAATCTAAAACGACGATCATTTCCTGCTGACTCAAACGAAATCACCCCATCTACATATAATAAAAAAGCTAGCATTCATACCCTCGCATAAAAAAACGAAGGCAGAATTCTAGCAATATAGAACACTGCCTTCGTAGTCGGGTCATTTACGGTGTCCCGGTAGAGACTCTCGAACCATATTATCGAGGATATACGAAGGTAAGCATCTTAAATTTTAATTCATTCTACCAACTTCATTCCTCATCGGTCAAGATACCTCCGTTTTTATTAAATTTTCTAACAATTAACAACAATATATTACGTGCATATGATATATCAATGAAATAGGTTACAGGAGAATAACTAACTATGGATGTTCAAACGAAAGCACTTATCGGTTCATTTACTCAAGCTGTAGGTACTGTCACTTCAGCCATTGGAAGCATTCCTTTTTTAAGCGATAAGAAACAGTTCGCCCTTGATTTATGGGGAAACGTATTGCAAGCGACAGGAAACGCCCTAGAGGCAGATGCCGAGATCCCTGATACACTAGGTATATACGGAAATCAAATTCAAGCTATCGGTAACGTAACCGTTGTTGCTGGACTATTAAACAAAGATGGAAGTCAACAGGAGATCACAGGAAATTGGTTACAATCATTAGGGGGGCTCATTGCGTTTGCGGATGATTGGGAAGGTGAGCAGTCATCTTTAAGCCCAGTGGGAAATTTGCTTCAATCGATCGGCAACGCCTTACAAGCTATTGGTGGCATATGTGAAGGACGAGGAAGTAAAGAGGGAGGGCAGACGATTGGCATCATTGGGGCATGGATTCAAGCTGTTGGCTCTGTTCTTTGTTTTTTAAGTCAGTTAGAAAACAAGGCTACTCGTGAAACAAAAGAGTAGCCTTTTTTTTCAATGCTAAAACGAATCAATCTTTTTTCCAACAATAATTAAATCTCTTTTCATCCCGTCTAACTCGGCGACTTTTGGCAAATATACCCACTTCTCAAAACCTACACTCAAAAATAGTTTCATGCTCGGCTCGTTGTGCGCAAAGATAAATCCGAGCAAAGTATCAATACCAAACTTCGGACACTCCGCTATCACTTTAGCTAAAATCTTTTTCCCTAATCCTTTTCCTCTAAAATTTTCATGAAGATAAATACTTATCTCAGCAGTCGCATGATAGGCTGGTCTCCCGTAAAAAGATTGAAGGCTTACCCAACCACAAACTTCATCTCCATATTTCACCATCCATAGAGGTCTTTGATTAGGGTTGTGTTCCTTAAACCATTCCAATCTATCGTCTATCGATACGGGCTCTGTATCAGCAGTTACTAATCGACTTGGAATTGTCGAGTTGTAAATGCTAACGATTGTCGGTAAATCATCTATACTCGCTATTCTAAATGTAACATCTTCTAACATAATCATACTCCTTCGCATCGTTTCATTGTATATTTCTACATTAACATTCACACATAATTTTAAAATGTCTAAAAATAAAAAATCCCCTTATCTTTTTATAAGGGGATAGGTCCTTTACATAAAAAATGCGGGAGAAGCGACCAACGCCACTTCTCCCACACGAAAAAGTATTACATCATGCCGCCCATGTCAGGCATGCCTGGTGTATTTTTGTTTTCTTCTGGCTTGTCAGCAACTACCGCTTCAGTTGTTAAGAACATAGCGGCAACAGACGCTGCATTTTGAAGTGCAGAGCGAGTTACTTTTGTTGGGTCAACGATACCTGCTTCGATCATGTCAACCCACTCGCCAGTTGCTGCGTTGAAGCCGATGCCAGGCTTTTCTGTTTTTAAGCGCTCTACGATGACAGAGCCTTCTAAACCAGCGTTTTGTGCGATTTGACGAACTGGCTCTTCGATTGCACGAAGAACGATTTTCACACCCGTTGCTTCGTCACCTTCAGCTTCAATAGCTGCAACTTTGCTGTATACGTTCATTAACGCTGTACCACCGCCGGCAACGATACCTTCTTCAACTGCGGCACGTGTTGCGTTTAATGCGTCTTCAATGCGTAATTTGCGCTCTTTCAATTCTGTTTCTGTTGCAGCACCAACTTTGATTACCGCAACACCACCAGCTAATTTTGCTAAACGTTCTTGTAATTTTTCACGATCAAACTCAGAAGTAGTTTCCTCTAATTGAGCACGGATTTGGTTGATGCGTGCTTGAATGTCTTCTGCACGACCAGCGCCACCAACAATTGTTGTATGTTCTTTCGTTACAACAACTTTCGCTGCGCGACCGAGTGAAGCAATTGTTGTTGATTTCAATTCGCGACCTAACTCTTCTGTGATCACTTCACCACCTGTTAAAATCGCGATATCTTGAAGCATCGCTTTACGACGATCACCGAAGCCAGGCGCTTTTACTGCAACAGCTGTGAATGTACCGCGAAGCTTGTTCACAACTAATGTTGCAAGCGCTTCGCCTTCTACATCTTCAGCAATGATTAACAATGGCTTGCCTTGTTGAACAACTTGCTCTAATACAGGAAGAAGTTCTTGAATGCTTGAAACTTTTTTATCTGTAATTAAGATGTACGGATTTTCTAATACAGCTTCCATTTTATCAGAGTCTGTGATCATGTATGGAGATACATAACCGCGATCAAATTGCATACCTTCCACAACATCTAATTCTGTTGTGAAACCTTTAGACTCTTCTAATGTAATGACGCCGTCTTTACCAACGCGTTCCATTGCTTCTGCGATTAATTGACCAACTTCTTCGTCAGCCGCAGAAATCGCTGCAACTTGAGCGATTGAGTCTTTGCCTTCAATTGGTTTAGAGATCGCTTTTAATTCTTCTACTGCAACAGCAACAGCTTTTTCAATACCTTTGCGAATGCCCATTGGGTTCGCACCAGCTGTTACGTTTTTCAAACCTTCACGAATCATCGCTTGTGCTAATACAGTCGCTGTTGTTGTACCGTCACCAGCAACATCGTTTGTTTTGCTTGCTACTTCCGCAACAAGCTTCGCACCCATATTTTCAAACGGATCTTCTAATTCAATTTCTTTCGCGATTGTTACACCGTCATTTGTAATGAGTGGCGAACCAAATTTTTTCTCTAATACAACGTTACGACCTTTTGGACCTAATGTTACTTTGACTGCATCAGCTAATTTATCTACACCGCGTAACATCGCACGACGAGCTTCTTCGCTGAATTTAATTTCTTTTGCCATACATCTTACCCCCTTGATAATCATTTTTGTTAAGTATTTTTGTATGCTTTATATGTTATCAGGCGAACGATTAACCAATCACAGCTAAAATGTCGCTTTCACGTAAGATTAAGTACTCTTTTCCATCATATTTCACTTCTGTACCCGCATATTTTGAGAAGATGATGCGGTCACCAACGCTCACTTCTGGAGCTACACGCTCACCATTGTCAAGAACACGGCCTGAACCAACTGCAACAACTTTTCCTTCTTGTGGTTTTTCTTTCGCTGTGTCTGGTAAAACAATTCCGCTCGCTGTTTTTTCTTCAGTTTGAATTAATTCAATGACAATACGATCACCTAGTGGCTTCAACACGGCAAACGACCTCCTTAATTAGATTTTCGTTCCGTTATTAGCACTCATCATCATTGAGTGCTAACACACTTATTATATTAATGAACTTTTTTCAATTTTTCAAGTAGGAAGTTAAAAATTTTTCACTAAATCTTTCCCTTTTTCATTATGTCTTTCCTTTCGAAATTCATACAAAAAATATGGTAAAATGAAAAAGTACTCATTTTGTCAAAAGGGGTTGAACACGTGAAAAAGCAATATTGGTATGTCATTATTACATACATCGCCATGCAGTTATCTAGTTTAATTGGCGTTCCTTTGCTTGCACATAGCGGATTTGTTGACGCATCAAATAAAGAAGTCGCTCTATCCATTGCCTCAGGTTATTGGGCTGTCATTAGCTTCTCGATCGCTTTTCTTTTCGTTCTTTATTTCATGAGAGAAGATATGAAATATTCGTACGATCGCCATCAAGCATCTATCGGAACGTCAATTTTTTGGGGAATTGGCGGGTTCTTTCTTGCCCTTTTCGCTCAAGGCATCGCAGCAAATATTGAGATGCACGTATTTGGCGTCGAGATGGGGTCCGAAAATACGAGACGCATTGTTGAGATGGTGAAGCTAACACCAGCGCTTATGCTCGTCACTTCGATCGTCGGACCGATTTTAGAAGAAATCATTTTTCGAAAAATTATTTTTGGAACGCTGTATCAAAAATATAACTTTTTCTTATCAGCAACTGTCAGTTCCCTTTTATTTGCTGTCGTTCATTTAGAGTTTGAACATTTGCTTCTTTATGCAACGATGGGATTTGTATTTGCTTTCTTATATGTGAAAACAAAGCGTATTCTCGTCCCTATTGCAGCACATGTACTGATGAATACATTTGTCGTTGCTATTCAAACGTTATTTGCTGAAGAAATTGAAAAGATAATGAAAGAAGCAGAACAAATGCAATTCGTGATTTGGAGGCTGTTTTCATGAAGTCTGAGCCGTTGTTTTACTTTTTGATGGGCATTTTATTCACTTATTTTGCTGTTGATAGTGCTGACGATGGCATTTGGGACGTCACAACGATGCTATTTATTCTTATTGCTACATTAGATTTTGGCACCGCTATTCGTTCTTTATTGAAAAAAACCTCCCGCTCGTAAATGGGAGGTTTACTCATTTCCGTAATGTTTTAAAAAGTAAACAAGTGACTGCAATTCGACCGCTAAATCAATATGATGAACACGAATGTGTTCAGGTACATGCAGACGAGCAGGCGTGAAGTTTAAAATCCCTTTAATGCCTTTTTGGACAAGCCGATCGGTAATCGGTTGGGCAACTTGGGCTGGAACGGTTAAAATGGCTACCGTAATCCCACCTAGTTTTTCTTCCAATTCATCTAAATGATAAACAGGCACTCCTCCGACTTCCGTTCCTACTTTATCTGGATCTACATCGAATGCCATCACAATTTTCGTATTATTGTTTTTGCTAAAATTGTAATTTAAAAATGCCGTACCTAAATTACCGACACCGAACAACGCTACTTCTGTCGTTTCATCTTGATCCAACGTTTTTCTGAAAAACGACAGCAAATAATTTACATTATAACCGTATCCTTTTTTTCCAAGCGCACCAAAGTATGAAAAATCACGGCGAATCGTTGCTGAATCGACTTTTACGGCTTCACTTAACTCCGCTGAAGATACACGCTGCTTTCCTGATGCATGCAAGTTTTTCAAAAAACGATAATACAACGGTAGTCGCTTTGCGGTCGCCTGCGGAATTTTTGGTTGTTCATTATTCACGAGTCAATCCCCCACATTTCCTTTCACAAATAGTTAGCGCTTTCATTTTTCTCTCCTATACGTCTGAAAAGTTCTCCCCACTTTTAAACTATACACTATTTTTTTCATTCTGTCTTTCCTTTGTACCCTTTATTATTATTTTTGTCAAATTTGTTATTCGTACACTAGTGTTGCCGAACATCAAGAAAGTACGTTACACTATCAAAAGAAGATTGAGGTGAAAAATGATGATCATTTTACAAGTAAATCAACTATCCAAATCATATGGGGCGGAACAAGTTTTATCAGACATTAAGCTTGAAATACAAGAAAAAGACCGTATCGCGTTAGTTGGAAGAAATGGTGCAGGAAAATCGACATTATTAAAAATCATTGCCGGCCAATTGTCATATGACACAGGGGAAGTGATTAAACCGAAACACGTAACAATTGGCTACTTAGATCAATATACTGGTTTGCACGCCCATCGCTCCATTTGGGAAGAAATGCTCGATGTGTTTGCCCCGCTTCAACAAATGGAAAAACAATTGCGTGACCTAGAACAACAAATGAGCTTGCACGGTGCCGACTATGAGCGCTTACTTGAGCATTACGACCGTTTACAAATGGAATTTAAAGAAAAAGGTGGCTATCAATATGAAGCCGATATTCGTTCTGTGCTTCATGGCCTCCGCTTTTCTCAGTATGACTACACAACAAAAGTATCCACGTTAAGCGGTGGACAGCGAACGCGGCTAGCGCTCGGCAAACTGCTTCTAGCTAAACCAGATTTGTTGATTTTAGACGAACCAACAAATCATTTAGATATGGAAACATTGCAATGGCTTGAACAATATTTAAAAAATTATGATGGGGCCATTCTTATCGTCTCACACGATCGCTATTTTCTTGACCAAATCGTGACACAAGTGTATGAATTATCACGCACAAAAATAAAAAAATACGTTGGAAACTATACAAGTTATTTACAACAACGGGCGGAACAATTTGAACAACAATTGAAACTGTACGAAAAACAACAAGAAGAAATTTCAAAATTAAAAGATTTTATTCAACGAAATATTGCCCGTGCATCGACAACAAAGCGAGCTCAAAGCAGAAGAAAACAACTAGAAAAAATGAATATCATTGAAAAGCCGCTCGGTGATGAAAAATCGGCATCGTTTCGCTTCGAAATTGAACGCCCAAGCGGAAATGACGTATTAACAGCTACCAATTTAGCCATTGGTTATGATCAAATCATCGCAACAAACCTCTCATTTCGTGTCACTCGCGGTGATAGCATCGCACTTATTGGGCCAAATGGAATTGGAAAATCGACTCTTTTAAAAACGATCATTAAGCAACTCCCTGTAAAACATGGGGAACTACGCTACGGAACAAATGTACAAATTGGGTATTACGATCAAGAACAAGCTCAATTAACATCGAACAAACGTGTCATCGATGAACTATGGGATGAAGATCGATTAAAGACGGAAAAAGAAATTCGTACGATTCTCGGAAACTTTTTATTTTCTGGTGACGATGTATTGAAGCCAGTGCAAACATTAAGTGGCGGTGAAAAAGCCCGGCTCGCTCTCGCCAAACTAATGATGAAAAAAGCCAACGTATTAGTGTTAGACGAACCGACAAACCATTTAGATTTAGACAGCAAAGAAGTGCTAGAACAAGCGCTTATTGAATACCCAGGAACAATTATCTTCGTTTCTCACGACCGTTATTTTATTAACAAAATCGCAACAAAAATATACGAGTTATCCACAGACGGTCTCATTGAATATTTAGGGGACTACGATTATTACGTGGCGAAAAAAGCAGAGCTACTCGAACTTGGACAAATCGCTCAAGAGACGACAACGGACGAATCATCGTCACTAAAACGCTCATATGAAGAAGAAAAAGAACGAAAAAAATTAGAGAGACAACGAAAACGAAAAATAGAGCAGCTAGAAATAGAAATGGAACAACTCGAGCAACAAATTGCAACGTATGAACAACAATTATATGATCCTTCCTGCTACAACGACTATGAAAAAGCCCGAGATACACAAGCGAAAATTGAACAACTGAAACAAAAATTCGATGAATTATTCGAACAATGGGAACTTTTACAACAATAATGATGAGCTAGCTCCATTTGTGGACTAGCTCATCTTTTTACACAAACATATCCACAGAAAAAACATCTAAATATAAGTTATTCACGCACTTTTCCACATTATCCACAATACAATTAAAAAATTGTATGAGTAAAATGTTTGTGGGAGAAAAAAAGACAGGTTCCTGATTTGGTATAATCAGGAACCTTTCCGATATGTAAGTAAAATAGATGAA
>NZ_RXXX01000058.1:0-11936 GCF_011006755.1 Anoxybacillus sp. MB8 | reverse complement strand
ACGATCGATCCAAACGCTCATCAAGCTGTCCAAACTGCCATATCGCAAGACGATCGATACGTTTGATTTTACCGCGCAGCCTTCGGTGGATGAGCGCCGGATTCGAGAACTGCTTACCTTATCGTTTATTGATCGAAAGGAGAATATCCTCTTTCTCGGTCCACCGGGGATTGGAAAGACGCATCTGGCTATTTCGATTGGAATGGAGGCGATCGCAAGAGGGTATAAAACGTATTTTATTACCGCCCATGATTTGGTCACTCAGTTAAGAAGAGCCGACCAGGAAGGAAAGTTGGAGAAAAAGCTTCGTGTCTTTGTGAAGCCAACCGTTCTCATTATTGATGAAATGGGGTATCTAAAACTGGACCCGAACAGCGCTCATTACTTATTTCAGGTCATCGCCCGTCGGTACGAACATGCCCCGATTATCCTCACCTCCAACAAAAGCTTTGGGGAATGGGGAGAAATCGTGGGAGACTCGGTTTTGGCGACAGCGATGTTAGATCGATTACTGCATCATTCCATCATTTTCAACCTAAAGGGGGAAAGCTATCGATTGCGGGAAAAAAGGCTCCAACAAGAAAAACAGAAGGATCAATGAGGTCCTTCTGGGGAATTTTAAACCGGCGATTTTGGGGAAAAAATAATCGGCCTTGACACAAGCAAATAAAAAAGTTTTCTTCTACAATCATGAGCAAATGTCTATAGAGCGCACAAGGGATGATAAATTTTTAATGACCGTCTCTAACGGTATATACAATGATGTCAAAATACTATATTCATCTTTTCAACAGTTATTGAATGACAGAAAGTTTTTTTACGAAAACGGACTAGATGTAATCGGTATATATTTAAGAAATATAGAAAATCAATGCCGAGAACAGTTAAAGCATTTAGACGTAGATAGCGAAGAATACAAACATTGTTTAACAACAACCATTCGCTACATTGAAGGTAAACATGCAGAAGCTCAAGCTAATATGAATGAAATAAATATGATTATGAACGAATTAAAAGAAAAAGGAATAGAACTAGGGGATACGCCTTTTTTCTACACTAAAGACAATGGAGAAGTAGTAGTACTTTTTCCGAATCCTCAAAAATCCAAAGATGTTGCAGGTACAGAAAGAGCGACTTTTCGTTTTTTGGGTAAATACAATACATAACTATTTTGTTTTACATATCATAATTCATTGAGAGCGGGAGCGGTTGAGGTTGAATAAGCCGCTTCCCTGCCAAAAAATAAGCATTGAAAGGGTGTGATGATATGAATAAATCAAAATATTTCTTTTGCTATGATTTAGCATTGAAACGAAAAATTGATCGGTACGGAATTGAATATATAACGACAGCGATAAGCAACAAAGGACATCGCTTTTGGCTGTATGAGAAAACGGAAGAATTGCAACAAATTTTAAACAAACGATAAACGGTTGAACGATTTAATAAGCACTTAATCAATAATAATAGGGGGTATGCATTTGAAATTAAAAAAGGATAAGCAAAAAGAGATAATTAAAAAGATTAATGATATCTACATAACGAATCGACAAAAATATTTAGTCATGAAGCCGAATGGTGAATATATAACAATTCAAACGTCAAAGCAATCAAAAGTAAAGCCTTTAATAGATGGATTCCTTAAAAATCATCTAAATGGTAATAAAGCAACCTATGGAGTATTTAACGGTCAATATTTTGGCAAATTCCTTTGTTTTGATGTGGATGTGCGGGATAAACAATATGCACGATGGAACGCCTATAAAATCATTTACGCATTAAAGGAAATCGGTATTCCATACGAGAAAATATATCCTTCAATCAGCGGCAATAAAGGGTATCATATAGAAATATTCTTTAAAAATCTAGTGCAAAATGATGTGCTGTATGAATTATTTATAATGACAATGGAAGCGGCAGGATTAGAAAGGGAATCAGAATATAAATACAAATGCGATGGCGGTTATGTAGAAATGAGACCTATTAGCAATCAATCAGGGGTAAAAATTCCTTTGGGTAAACATTTTAAGACAATTGGACATAAGCGGTGTTGGTACGTTGACAGAGACAGTTTACAAGAGATTCGGAGCTTTGAATATATATTACAAATTGAGCAGATCGAGAATGAAATTCTATACAATATCATAGACAAGCAAAAAGACCTTTTAGAAATTGATGAACAGACAGCAAATGAAATTGAAGAATCAAAAGCATACATAGATGAAAAGTATCAACCGCTTTCTATTTATAATCAGAATGTAAACGAGCAGGATACAATCGAGAGCATACGAAAACTTGAAGAAGAAGGATTGAAAGAGGTTGGCACAAGACATAATTCATTGTTGAAATTGGCTAAATACTACAAATGGCAGGGCATGAATGAAGAAGATTGCAGAAATCATTTACAATTTTGGATGGCAGAACAGGACACAAGAACATATAGGACAAAATGGGAACAATGTTTAAAGGATATTAGGGAGATCGTAAAATACATATACGAAAACGATGTAAGTCTAGTAGTAGCAAAGAAAGAGATTGCTGTAACATATAGTGAAATGAAATGGATTATACAAGCAAAGCGGAAAAATGAGCAGTTAATTCTGTTTTCAATGTTGATACATAGCAAACGATTTGCAAATGCAAAAGGGATATTTTATATGACACAAGAACAATTGGCCAATGCAACAGGATTAGATATAAGGACGATTCAAAATATATTACCAAAGCTTGAGCAAATGGGATTTATTGAGTACATATCGAGAAATCAAAAACAAAAAGGTACATATAAGAAAAAGGCGAATCGTTATAAATTACATATTGAAAATGAAATAAATGCAAATGAAAATACATATACAATTCAATGTAATAATTTAAAATATGCCGATTCATTTAATCATTGTCTAATTTCACTGTTTGATATAGATTACTTGAAGAATAATTTATCAAGACGACAATTTAACGAATTAAAAAAAATAATTGTTTAATTGATTAATTGATTAATTATTGGTGTTGGTTGGTTTAGTACCTTCCAGCACCTTTTTTAAATATTAGGCTACACCTAATATAAATAATATCTATTATACGAAAATTTGTACAAAATGATCATTGTCATATAGGAGATATTCGCAAGACCTAATATAATTTATCACGTTAAAGTATTAAAATGTCATCGAGCCGACTAACAATGTTAATCGAGCGATAGCGATAAAGTAAGCCCGTTTTTGCTGAAAAATGCTTATTTCTCAACGTTTTACGATAGCGTTTGCGATAGCATCGGTAAATGGATTTATATAGATAAGTGTTTAATAAGGTATACCTTTTTAAACTATTAAAAAAGTATCTGTTTCACGTTTGAAAAGGTTATAAAAATAATTTTTAAACGTTTAAAAAATATTATTTACCTTTATAAACATATTGGATATAATAAGAGTAACAAAACAAGGAAATGAGGGATAAAAAATGGCAAATAAAATTTTTGGTTACATAAGAGTATCAAGCAAAGAACAAAACGAAGCTAGACAACTCAAAGAAATGTTAGAGCTAGGGATCGATCAACGTGATATATTTATTGACAAAGAGAGCGGCAAAGATTTTAATAGACCAAAATATCAAGCCTTAAAACAATGTCTTAGAGAAGGTGATTTGCTTTACGTTAAATCAATAGATAGATTCGGTAGGAACTCAAAAGAAATATTGAGGGAATGGCAAGAGATAACACAGGAGATCAAGGCAGACATTAAAGTTATAGATATGCCTTTATTGGACACAACACAGCACAAAGACACATTAGGAACGTTTGTTAGTGATTTAGTGTTACAAGTATTATCATTTGTTGCAGAAAGAGAACGTGAGAACATTCGTCAACGACAAGCGGAAGGAATTGCAATAGCAAAGACACAGGGTAAACATTTAGGTAGACCGCAGATTAATTTACAAACACTTTCAAAAGAACAACGCCAAACATTAGAAAATAACTATCAAGCATGGAAGAATAAAGAGATTACAGGCGTACGGTTTGCAAAAATGTTAACCCTTAAAAAGAATACATTTTATAAAATCATGAAAGAGTATGAGGAAACATTACAAGGGTAGCAAGCCGCTATCCTTTTATTTTTTCTCAATAAATATATTGATTTTTTCAATGAATAGCGGTTGCTAATGTAATAGTACGATGAATCATTTCATTTTGTTAAAGCCGATGATAAAATCCCCAATATAGCCGGAATAAAATTCCCCACTTACAATAGAACCATAGTGTCAATGAGAGGAGCTATGGTTCATGATTACGAGAGGGGAATTTTTTATGATCAAAGAGATGTATGAAAGGGGAATGAGTATTTCTGATATTGCGAGGGAATTGGGGATCGATCGGAAAACCGTCCGAAAATATATTCACTCCCCCAATCCTCCTTCCAAATCCAAGCGAAAACAAAGAAAAAGCAAGTTAGATCCATTTAAGCCGTATCTTCAAAAACGAATGTTAGAAGATGGGGTGTTTAATAGCGAAAAGTTGTTTTTTGAAATTCGACAACAGGGCTATACGGGAGGAAAGACGATTTTAAAGGACTATATGCAGCCTTTCCGAGAGACGGCGAAAAAGAAATACACGGTTCGCTATGAAACGCTTCCTGGCGAACAAATGCAAGTCGATTGGAAAGAAGTTGGGGAGGTCGTGATCCAAGGAAGAAAAGTCAAGTTATCGCTATTTGTAGCCACGCTAGGCTATTCGCGGATGAAATACGCGGTATTTACGACCAGCCAGGATCAGGAACACTTAATGGAATGCCTGATTCAGAGTTTCAAGTACTTTGGTGGGGTTCCGAAGAAGGTGTTATTTGACAATATGAAGACCGTTACAGATGGGCGAGAACAAGGAGTGGTGAAATGGAATCAACGATTTTCCGAATTTGCGAGTTACTATGGATTTATTCCAAAAGTATGCCGGCCCTACCGGGCCCAGACAAAGGGGAAAGTCGAACGAGCCATTCAGTATATTATGGATCACTTCTATGTAGGAACATCGTTTGAAAGTATCGAAGAATTGAATTCCCTTTTGCATCGCTGGCTCGATCAAGTGGCGAATCGGAAGCCAAACGCCACTACCGGCATTCCTCCGCAAGAGCGTTGGGCAGAGGAACAGTTGAAACCTCTCCAGCTGAACGATTACGATACGAGCTATCTTTCCTATCGGAAAGTGCATTGGGATGGCAGTTTCTCCTACAAAGGGGAACAATGGCTCTTATCGGCGGAGTATGCGGGCAAAGAAATTCTGGTAAAGGAGCGATTGAATGGGGATATTCGGTTGTACTATCGAGGGGAGGAGATTTCTTACTTGAACCAACATAAAAAAGTAATTACATTCGCCGAAAAAATAAAAAAGAAACAGACGGAAATGGCGACCACCATTTCGCCTGTTTCGGTGGAAGTGGATACTCGTCCATTGTCCGTTTATGACGCATTCCTGCGAGGGGAAAGCTCATGAAAGAACGAATACACGAGTATTGCCACCAACTCCATTTGCCTGTCATGGCGGAGCGATGGTCCGCCATGGCAGAATACGCAGCTACTCATAATATACCATATTCGGAGTTTTTATTCCGCTTATTAGAGGCAGAAATCGTCGAAAAACAGGCACGATCGATCCAAACGCTCATCAAGCTGTCCAAACTGCCGTATCGCAAGACGATCGATACGTTTGATTTTGCCGCGCAGCCTTCGGTGGATGAGCGCCGGATTCGAGAGCTGCTTACGTTGTCCTTTATTGACCGGAAAGAGAATATCCTCTTTCTCGGTCCACCGGGGATTGGGAAGACACATCTGGCCATTTCGATTGGAATGGAGGCGATCGCAAGAGGATATAAAACGTATTTTATTACCGCTCACGATTTGGTCAATCAGTTAAGAAGAGCTGACCAGGAAGGAAAGCTGGAAAAAAAGCTTCGTGTCTTTGTGAAGCCAACCGTTCTCATTATTGATGAAATGGGGTATCTAAAACTGGACCCGAACAGCGCTCATTACTTATTTCAAGTGATCGCCCGGCGGTACGAGCATGCCCCGATTATCCTCACCTCCAACAAAAGCTTTAGGGAATGGGGAGAAATCGTGGGAGACTCGGTTTTGGCGACAGCGATGT
This sequence comes from Anoxybacillus sp. MB8, assembly GCF_011006755.1. NCBI lineage: Bacteria > Bacillati > Bacillota > Bacilli > Caryophanales > Anoxybacillaceae > Anoxybacillus > Anoxybacillus sp. MB8. The sequence goes on along the minus strand of NZ_RXXX01000058.1, from coordinate 5,803 downwards.
TAGATCGATTACTGCATCATTCCATCATTTTCAACCTAAAGGGGGAAAGCTATCGATTACGGGAAAAAAGACTCCAACAAGAAAAACAGAAGGATCAATGAGGTCCTTCTGGGGAATTTTAAACCGGCGATTTTGGGAAAAAAATAATCGGCCTTGACACTACCTCATGCAAGAATTTGATATGATGAAATTGAGCCATCTTGATCATCCTTTTTCTCTCCCTCTGATGAAAAGTTTAGGCACTTTCAATCATAAGGGAGGTAATGAAAATTGGAAATCAGGTGGCTCATTTTTTATGTGATCGAACCCTTCAAAAGTGGCTCAATTTTAAATTATCAAATACACACAGAATATCTTCTTAAAATATCTATCATCTCAGATGAAAACTTTTTATTCTTTTTAAGTTTAGATATTCCAAATTGTTCTGGTTCCTCTAAAATAATAGCAACAATTCCTGTTACATAGGCCGCGGCTAAGGAAGTTCCGCTATACATGCCATAGCCACCATTATTGGACGTAGTTAGAATATCTACACCCGGAGCAGAGAAATCAATCTTTCCCCGTGCTGAAAAACTGGCCGTTTTATAATTACTATTTACTGCTGTTACAGAAATAACATCTTTATAATTAGCAGGATAATCTGTCTTCCCACCATAGTTATTTCCTGCAGCAGCTACAACTATTATGCCAGCGTTAATAGCAGTTTCAATAGCTTTCCGCAGTTCCGGATTATCCGATGACATGCCAAAACTAATATTCATTACCTGTATCCTGTTATCGATGCACCATTGGATGCCTCTTACTAAGTCTCTAACATTTCCGCGCCCTTTATCATCCAGAACTTTTACTGAATATATTTCTACGTTGGGAGAAACTCCTCGAATGCCAATCTTATTATCACTAGCAGCTATAATACCTGCAATAGCTGTGCCGTGACCATATGTATCATACAGAGGTTGACCTGGATTGATTGCATTAAACTCCTTTACTACTTTTCCTTTAAGATCCTCATGTTCTCTGTTAATACCACTATCTAAAATTGCAACCTTAACTTTTGAAACAGATACCTGCTTCACCAGCAGTTTATTGATACCTACACTATTTACTCCCCAAGGAATGATTTGTCTTCTGCTACTCATCAGTAACTGCATATCATTTAATTTTCTTCGTGAGTTATCTATCAAACTTGGATAGTTTGATTTTTCACCTTCGTCATTAGCACTGCTGGCATTTGTTTTGAAATTATCATTTTTAAAAAAACTATTTGAAATATAAAAGGGAAATGCTAGAACCAACGAAAGTATCAGTAAAATAAGCTTTTTCAACCTAATCACCCCCTTTTTAACAAAATAGGACGATTTAATTAAACCGTGGTACTAGTTGAACTCTTCCACTCAACTAACACCACTGGTTAATAATAATAATAATATCTGTCAACCCCTTTTTTAGAATAAATTGTATATAAAGAAACAAAAAACCACCCCAGATGGGATGGTGGAAATGTTGAATGTTCGTCTACCTCACTTCGACTGGTAATCCCAGTGAGCACCATGAACGAAAGTTTCTAATATTTCCCGAGTTAGTCCATGAATTGTCCACAAAAAATATTTTACTCACATTTCCGAGGATTTAAACTTGTCCCGCATAGAAAATACAATTTGTATCACAATAGCCATTGCTAACAATACCGAAATGATTATACTTAAATGTTTCAAGTCTGAACCTAGATCTCCCCCACCATAAATCAAGCTAAAATAACTGTTTACACCATAAGTTGCAGGAAGTAAATGACCAAGCTCATAATAAAAAGATGGCAATAATTCTCGTGGTACCATCGCTCCTGAACTCGCGATTTGAATTGCTGTTAAAGCAATATTAAAAATCATACCTGGAATTCCAAATAACATAACAAAAACTTGAGATAAAGCTAAAAAGCTAAAGAAAAGAATCGACTGAAATCCCCATAAAACAAAAAAGTTATGATTCAATTCAATATGAAACAGATTCATTAAAAAAATGCTTAATAAAGAGATCCCGAGCGCTAATACAATATTAATCATCTGTCTACCAACAAAAAGTGAAAATCGACCATACTCATTAATTAATCTGCCATTTGCAATCTGCAAATATTGACTAATAAGCATGGCACTAATATAGGAGGCTAATACAATTAATAGCGGAACCATCGTAATAGCAAATCCTGCTTTTCCATTTGTCTTTACTATATTGGCCGCTATAGGATTCATTTTTATATTTTTCTGCACCATATCAACAACTTGAGTAGCTATATCCTCGATCATCACTTTCGTTTTTTCATCGGGAACCTTTTCTGCCACTAACTGTGGAATTCGTTTTGCCATCTGTGTATTTATTGTTTCTCTAAATTGAGAATTGAGAGCATCATTAATTTTATTCGCTGCTTTTTCCATCATTTGTTTTGTTAAAGTTGGAGTGGCTTGATTAATATAATAGTCCATCGTTATATTCTCATTTGCTGTCAATTTTTCTATTATTCTATCAGGGAGATGAATAACCATATTGACGTTTCGTTTATCTAAGGCTTCAAGTGCTTGAGTTAACTCTTCAAACACTTTTAATCGAAACAAATTTCTATTCTTCAACTCCTTTATAATTTCTTTTCCAAGTTCATCATTACTAACAACCGCTACTGAAAATTGATTTGTTCGATCGTAGACACCATCATAGGCAGTTAACCATACAGTAACAAATATGAGTTGAAAAGCAATCGCTGCGGCAATTCCCACTAATGTTTCTTTCTGTTTAAAAAAACTTTTAACGATTTTCACCTAGGTTCCCTCCCTTTAATGCTTAGTTCCTCAAGAATGTGTCATAATCTAAATGACTGACCGCCAGTCTTTATTAGGCACTATAAACTGATTACGTATGATGTACTAATACACTCTTTATAAAACTCTCTATAGATTCCCAAAATTCCCTAGGTTTTTCCATCATCGGACTATGACCACTATTTTCAATAACCTTTAATTGTATCTGTGGATTGAGAGGAATTGAACTTTTCCAAGGTTCAATTGGTGAAACTTTGTCTTGATCTCCCCATAATAGTAATATTGGACACTCTATCTTTGGCAAAATTGATTTAGCGTCATATTTATCTGCTTCCTTAGCTAATCGAATCATATTTAGGAAACTACGTCTGTCACTAAAAAACTCCGAAACAAGATCTAGTTGCTCGTCAGTGACACACTGTCGATTGACAAATAACTTCTCTCTTAAATCACCAAACCATTTTTTGCTTTCTTCCTTGCTTCCCATTTTGGGAGGTCCAATCCCAAGATTAGTGCTCCCCATACCTGGCGCGCCACTGACGACAATTGCGGCCACTTTTTCCGGAATTGATGAAGCTAAATCCATAGCAAGCAAACCACCCAAAGAATTACCGATAACAATTGCTTTATCTTTAATCGATTCATTCAAAAATTGGATTAACATTTCACGTAACTCACTAATTTTATGGCCATAAGCAGAAAGTGGCTCCCGTAGGCGAATAATAGTGTATTGGGTTTTAGAAAAATATGAAGTAACATCTCCCCATATCCAATCCCCAGCAAATAAGCCAGAGATAAATAATATAGGGATTCCGTTTCCTTCTGATTTAAAACTTTCCATACTTCCCCCTCCTGTACTGACGGTCAGTCATATAAGCATTATATTCCATTTTTTAATCACATTCAAGTGCGTCATTTGCAAAAGAACACATATATGCTTACGAATCATTCTCGGACAAACTTTTCAAAGTCACGTCATCACCCCTTTAGTGCCTTTCTCAACAACGAATCAATCGTATGAAGATAGTCATCTATACAGTAATCTGAATGGTAAACAAAACAGTCATGCGCTACATGTTCCACCATACCAACAATTAGTATGGCAGTCATTTCAGCATTCAAATCGCAGCTAAACTCACCTGATTTCTGACCATTTTCGATTAAGCTTTTTAGGAAATTATAGTAGGGAACCCGAATTTCTTTTTCTGCTTTCCACTGTTCGGTCTTAAATGCACTAACTGCATTAAATATCGGAAAAACATCGCGGTAACTTTCCATTACAATAAATGCCGCTTTAATCACTTGGACAAGCTTCTCAAAATGATTAACCTTCAAGTCAATTACTTTTTCAGCTTCGGAAAGTATTTTCCCCTGCATTTCACGTACTAAGGCAAGAACTAAGTCTAATTTTGAAGGAAAGTATATATAAAAAGTACCTTTTGCAACACCTGCCATTTCAGCTATTTCAGACACTTTTGTATCATCGAACCCTTTCTCCGCCAAAACAGTCCTTGCAGCAGTTAAAATTTCTTGATAACGTTCAGTTTTTCCAGTCATTTGATACTCACCCTCCTACTAATATAAAAATCACAGAAAGGAGCACCCTTTCTGAGAATTGTACGGAACGACACAAACAAACTCAGAAAGTGCTTTCCATGAAAAAGCATACCACACTCCTGAAAGTGATGCAAAAGGTGTTGCAAACAATAACATTAACCCATGACGCTCAGCTAGCATCATGGGTACAAATTGCATACAAAGAAACAAAAAACACCCCGAATGGGATGGCAGAAGTAATGAAGCTAGCCTTCTGCAAATAATCTTCTTCCGATATCGTATCCAACCGCTCCGATGTAAATCGGTACGACAAAAGCAACAGACGGATAAAACGGAATGGATACAAGCGTTGCAATAATAAAAACGACTGCCGAATGAAATTTCTTATCGAAAAACAAAAGAACACCTTCTGTCACTATACAAACAAGCAAAATGAGCAACAACGCAAACGGAAAAACAGCCCACGTAAACGACCATGAACTGAATAGCCAAAGCGCTAAGGAAAACAACACAATCGACAGGAACACTTTTTTCAAAAATACTTTCATAACTCACTTCCTTTATCATCTGGATAAAAGAAAAAGAAGAATGAAAATGCATGTGTAAAATAGTATCTTTTCTCGCGGTTTTCCTTTTCGTTCAATAAGCGCATACAACAAAAACGTAATAACAAGCGAGTATAGAAGTTTAAACATCATACAAAATAAACCACCTTATTCTCACAATTATTGACTTTTAATTACAGCTGCAAGCTCGTATGCGCGTTGAATATCTGCATGAGCAGAATTTGAAACACTAATCATATTTGCAGCAATAATCGAAGCCGATCCTGCAGCCGTTAAGGCGCCAAAAATAGTACTAACTGTTAGTACAGCTACTCCTAATGCTCCCATTAATGCGGCAGCTTCAATTAACAGGGTACTCCTAGCTGAGCTAATCGCATCAGCCCTTGTCATAAAAGAGGAAACCAATCCACCTTGACTTCCTTGCAAATAGTTGTGTTTTGAAATGGTGGTTCCTGAAATTACTGCAGAAGAATCTAGCATAAAAGCGTTCAATCCACCTTCCCAATACCCCTTCATCTTAGCTGCTCTCAACCAATAGCCACCTCTAGAAGACTTATAATAGTAAGTTACCCAAGATAATCCTCCACTACTTGTGGAAGTAATAGAATTTTGTTCATGAAACAACTGCTGATTATTATATTTGTTAATGTCTAAAGATAACTTTTCTATTTCCTCAATATACTTGTCATATGTTAGAATCCCTTGTTTAAACTTTTGTGCAATCGGCTTAATTTTTTTAAAATCTTCCTCACTCAATACAAATGTAAACTTATCTTCTAACTCTGGACCTGAGTCAATATATTGGACAGAAAAAAGTTAACTCGTTATGCTGACTGACGTGCTTGATCTTCTACTTCTTGTGGAGTTCTGTAA
>NZ_RXXX01000057.1:0-12138 GCF_011006755.1 Anoxybacillus sp. MB8 | reverse complement strand
AAAGCAAGCTTTTGAATCGTCCGCTCGACTTGCATGTATTAGGCACGCCGCCAGCGTTCGTCCTGAGCCAGGATCAAACTCTCCATAGAAAGTTATCCTTAGCTTCTGTACGCTTTTCGCTTCGTTCAGTTTTCAAGGAACATCTTGTCGCTTTTGAAGCGACTTTTTCATGTTATCATATCATGTTTTCGATGTCAACATTTTTTATTTTTAACCGCCGCTACACCTCAGTAGCGACGATTAAAAATATATCACGAACATTTTTAAACGTCAACACCTTTTCTTTATTTTTTTTCGACCATGTAATGTCTATGAAACACACCTTGTCCTTTTGTTGCAATTTTTTCAACAGAAAGTATATGTTTTTCAACTAGAAATTCAAGCAAAATAGCTAAATCAACGCCGTATACTGCCAACTCTTGTTCATTGAGCAAATCCGCCATAGACCATGACGTTTCTTTTTTCTCAAGCACGTGTATAAGATGACTTGCTCCTTGTTTCAACTTCGAGTGGATAAAAAAATCACTTGCTAAAAATAACAATTGCAATCGTTTATCAAGCGGTTCTTCACTTCCAACTAACTCAGCATATAGTTTATGAACTTGTGGCTCAATATGTTTTACTTGGTTCCATACAGTTACTTCAGGATAAAAACCATTTTCGATAATAGATAGACGAGCTAGATGATGAAGTGCATGTAATACGTGATTGTACGCATCAAGCCATTGATCTTTTTCAAAAAAACTTCGTCCTTCTATATATCGACGTACTAACTTAGCAAATTCTATCCCCATCTTTACTTTTCTTTCTTCTACCGGAAACTGCAATAAACGTTGCCGCCATTGTTCGATATATTCATTCCGATCAAATAACACTTTCCCATTCAACAACCAATTCATCACTTTTCGATTTGAACCGAGCAGCACCCATTCTTTCACTTGACGTTCATCTACAATGTGCAAAGATGCACTCTTTTCTTCGAACGCATAATGTTTGATAAAAATCGGTTCTTCCCCTTCCCGAACGATAACAAATAAAACGACATCAAACAAATCCGTCTCCGGAGAGTAATCCGACCCTTTTTCAATCATTAAAATTCCAAGCGTTTGCGGATGACTAGCTCGCTCTTGGTAAATCGGACGCAACACATCTTCCATAAACCGATTCCTCCACTTTTCAACATTGTTTGACCGTATTCGACAATTTCAAAAAAACTCCTGCTTATCATTTAAAACTTATGTTATAGTTATGCGTAGGAGGAGATAAATGTGGGTGTGAAATATTCAAGCAAGATCAACAAAATTCGTACGTTTGCGTTAAGTTTAATTTTTATCGGATTTTTCGTGATGTATGCAGGTATATTTTTCCGCACATCACCTATTGTTATGACGTTATTTATGATTTTAGGATTGTTGTTTATTATCGCAAGTACAGTCGTCTATTTTTGGATCGGAATGTTGTCAACAAAAACGGTACAAGTCGTCTGTCCTTCATGCAATAAAGTAACAAAAATGTTAGGACGAGTCGATGTATGTATGTACTGCAACGAACCGCTTACACTCGATCCAACCCTTGAAGGAAAAGAATTTGATGAAAAATATAATCGAAAAACAAGAAACAAAAAAAGCTGATAGCCACGTCGCTACCAGCTTTTTTAATGATGCCCTTTTTGACAGTCCGGACACGTTCCATAAATCTCCATCCGATGATGACTAACTTTAAATCCTGTCACATGCGCCGCTAAATCTTCGACTTCATCTAAGCCTGGATAATGAAAATCAACAATTTTTCCACACGTTTCGCAAATCACATGATAATGATGTGTCGTAACAAAATCAAAACGACTTGACGCATCACCGTACGTTAGTTCTTTGACAAGACCGACTTCTTTAAACACACGCAAATTGTTATACACAGTTGCGACACTCATATTTGGAAATTTTCCTTCCAAAGCTTTATAAATTTCATCCGCTGTTGGATGGGACATGGACTGAATCAAATATTCGAGTATCGCATGACGTTGCGGTGTAATACGGACGCCGGTTTCTTTTAACGTGTGAAGCGCTTCTTTTAATTGGTGTGCGTGCGTCACCGTCATGCACCTCACTTTCATTTATAAAAATTATAATTATTACTTTATAATTTTTATAAATAGTGTACAAAAAAATGAAACCGTTTGTCAATTGTATTTTTAGGTAAGAAAAAAAGGCGACTCTTGAAGAATCGCCGCATACATATTTGAGGAGGTGTGTGCTCTACTATATCGTACGCAACGATCCTTTTATTTGTTTGAGCCAACCGCCTCTTTTAAAGCGTTCAACACTTCTTCGACATGCCCATTTACTTTTACTTTTCTCCACTCTTTCACAATTTGACCGTTTGGATCGATTAAAAACGTCGAACGCTCAATCCCCATATACTCTTTCCCAAAATTTTTCTTTAACTTCCATACGTCATACGCCTTCGCTGCGTCTTGTTTTTCATCAGCAAGCAGCAAAAACGGCAAGCGATGTTTTTCAATAAATTTTTTATGCCGAACAATCGAATCAGGGCTAATACCGATTACAACCGCCCCGAGTTCCTCAAATACTTCATGATGATCGCGAAAATCACAAGCTTCTGTCGTACATCCTGGCGTCATATCTTTTGGATAAAAATACAATACGACATACTTCCCGCGAAATTGCGACAATGTCACGTTTTCCCCATTGCTTGCTGGCAATGTAAAGTCAGGCGCTTCCATATTTCCCCTCCTACCTTCTTTCTACATCCATTACTGTTCGAACAACAAAAGCGGCAGGTAGCGCATAGCCGAGCAACGCTTCGACCATCGCAATCCACCGGCCGATTCCAATCGGCACAATATCCCCATAGCCGACCGAAAGCAATGTGACTGCACTAAAATATAGGCTTGTTTCGACATATTGCAAAAAGTTAGAGGTCTCTATATTCTTCCCATTTTCCATCATAACAACATGTCCATTTATATGCAAAATCGTATATACAAGCGCAAAGCCAATCATCGTCGTTGAATACACAAATAAAATGGCAATAAAGTTTTTTATCGAAATGACAGAACGCTTCGTCTGCCAAAATGAGAAAAAGCTCATACATATGATAAAAACAATAACCCCAATCCATACATACGTCACAACATCCCCTCCTGTCCTCATATATACGAGAGGATGTTTAAATTAATTCCCCGCACCGCGATAACGTTTGACGCCCGCATTCCATAACAGCACCGACAACGTAAAACAAACAATCCCCATCACCGGCGTCAAAAACGAGTACGTATACCATTCCGTTTTACGTAAAAAATACGCTGACGGATATACACCAACAAACGCAAACGGCAAAATCCATGTTAAAACGTAGCGAATAACACGATTGTAAATATCGACAGGGTATCTTCCGTAATTCCCGATGTTGTACATCATCGGCATAATCGAACTGCGTGCGTCAGACCAAAAACTAATGCTTGCTAACGAAATAAAAATACCTGCATAAACGAACGTTCCTCCTAAAACGAACAACACAAATAAAATGACATCATACCAATGAAACGATAAATGTAATCTTGATGCGGCATAACCCATAACAACTAAACCAGTAATTCCTCCAAGAAGCGACTCTAATTCCATTCGTTCAAGCACAATTTGGAACAAACTATGCACAGGGCGGGTTAATACACGGTCCATTTCCCCGCGCACAATATATCTTTCGTTAAAATCCCAAATATTAAAAAACGCAGCAAACAAAGCAAACGGTACTAAAAAGAAGCCATAAATAAAAATAATTTCATCGCGCGTCCATCCATTTAATAATTGCGTATGTCCAAATACAACGAGGATAAAAATTAAATTCACACCTTGAAACATTAAATCAGACAAAAACTCAACAAACAAATCGGTACGATATTGCAACTTTGTTTTTACATATTGACTCATATATTGAAAAAAAATCGATACATAAAACATATGTTCACCCCCCTTGAATGATGAGTTTTCGTTTGGCTGCTTTCCATAATACATAAATTGGCATGATTAATACGACACACCAAACCGCTTGAAACAACATCCCTTTCATCGCAGCATCTCCCGTAAAGCTTTCCGTAAAAATCATACTCGGAATGTAACTGATCGCTTGAAAAGGCAAATAGTGCATCACATGTTGTGCCCATTCGGGATAAAAGCTAATTGGTAAAATAAGCCCTGAAAATAAATCAATAACAAATCGTTTGGCGCGAAGTAACCCTTCTCCATTTAACGTAAAAAACGTGACCATCCCAGCTATTAAATTGAGCTGAGAATTAATAATAAAACTAAGCATTGTCGACAAAGCAAAATATCCCCACGTATGAACATTCGTTGTAAATTGGAGTGAAAAAACAAATGTGACAATGACCATGCCGGGAAGCGAAAAGAAAATGAGTCGGAAAATCCCTTCTCCAAGCCCTTGCATCGTTTTCATAATCAAATAGTTGTACGGACGAATAAGTTCAATCGCCACTTTTCCTTCACGAATTTCCATCGCAATTTCACGATCAATGTTATTAAAATAAAACGCTCTTGCCATCCAAGCAATCGCGACATACGTCGTCATTTGTTCCACTGTCATTCCTTGAATAGATGACTGCCCTCCATAAATGGCAGACCATAAAAAATAATACGCGCCAATATTAATGCTATAAATAAAAATGCCGCTATAATAATTCGTGCGATAAGCTAACATCATTAAAAAACGCATACGAATCATCTCAATGTATTTACCCATGATGAATCCCTTCTTCGTAAATGTTGCGAATAATTTCTTCCGTCGATACTTCGCGAATATGAATATCTTTTAATTCATAGGAGGAAACGACTTTTCCAATGACATGTGCCATATCTGCGGCACGAACATGCGCCACCCAACTATATCGGTCCTCTCCTTGTTCCCATGCCGCATCAACGAGCAGCATAAGCTCTTCTTTTGAGACGATATCGCGAAATTGAAAATGAATTTGCTTTCCTTCTCCCCAATTTTGCTTCAAATGTTGCAATGATCCGTCGTAAATGATTTTTCCTTCGTCAAGCATAATGACGCGTTCACAAAGCGCTTCAATATCTGTCATATCGTGCGTCGTTAATAAAATCGTCGTGTTGTATTTTTCATTAATTTCTTTTAAAAATTGACGAATTTTTAACTTGACAAGCACATCTAAACCGATCGTCGGCTCATCTAAAAATAAAAGTGGCGGATTATGAATGAGCGCAGCTGCTAATTCACAGCGCATTCGCTGACCGAGCGATAACTTGCGCACAGGCTTATCAAGCAACGGACCAATATCTAACGTTTCAATCACGTGATCCATATGTTCGTTATAATCTTGGTCGGAGACACGATATACTTTTTTTAACAATCGAAATGACTCTTGCACGGCGATATCCCACCATAATTGTGATCGCTGTCCAAACACAACGCCGATCGTCTGCACGAAACGTTCCCGCTCTTTATGCGGATTCATCCCATTTACAACGACTCGTCCAGATGTCGGCGTTAAAATTCCTGTTAACATTTTTATTGTCGTTGATTTACCTGCCCCATTTTCTCCGATGTAGCCAACCATTTCCCCTTGTTTAACAGTAAATGAAATATCGTCGACAGCCCGAATCATTTTATAGTTTCTCGTAAATAAATCACGAAACGCCCCAGCTAACCCAGAACGGCTAGAGTACGACTTAAATTCTTTTCGTAGTTTTTCTACTTCAATCGCATACATGTTTCTCACCTCTCATGAAATCACTATTTAATAGTGTAACGAAAATGTTTAAACTCAACAAATGGTGTGCTCAAATAAATGTGATAAAATAAACACCATGAAAGAAATTTTACATAAAAGGAGGAGGCTTCGCGTGAATTTTACGAAGTCTGAACAATTATATCAAGAAGCGCTTGAACATATCGTCGGCGGTGTCAACAGCCCTTCTCGTTCATATAAAGCTGTCGGAGGCGGTGCACCCGTCGTGATGGAAAGAGCGCAAGGGGCATACTTTTGGGATGTAGACGGCAATAAATATATCGATTATTTAGCGGCGTACGGCCCTATTATTACCGGACATGCTCATCCACACATTACAAAAGCCATTCAACATGCGGCTGAAAATGGTGTTTTATACGGGACGCCAACACCGTATGAAATTACGTTCGCGAAAATGTTAAAAGAAGCGATCCCTTCCCTAGAAAAAGTACGTTTCGTCAATTCAGGAACAGAAGCTGTCATGACGACGATTCGTGTCGCACGCGCTTACACCGGTCGTGATAAAATTGTAAAGTTTGCAGGTTGCTATCACGGGCATTCCGATCTCGTTCTTGTTGCGGCTGGTTCTGGCCCATCTACATTAGGTACACCTGACTCAGCAGGCGTACCAAAAAGCATCGCTCAAGAAGTCATTACTGTTCCTTTTAATGACGTAGAGGCTTTTAAACAAGCGATGGATCGTTGGGGAAGCGAAGTAGCTGCCGTTCTCGTTGAACCAATTGTCGGTAACTTCGGGATCGTCGAACCGAAACCAGGCTTTTTACAAGCGATCAACGACATCGCTCACGCAGCTGGCGCCCTTGTCATTTATGATGAAGTCATCACTGCTTTCCGTTTTATGTATGGCGGTGCTCAAAACTTGCTTGGAATCGAACCAGACTTAACAGCACTCGGAAAAATTATCGGTGGTGGTTTACCAATCGGTGCATACGGCGGTAGAAAAGACATTATGGAACAAGTGGCTCCACTTGGCCCTGCTTACCAAGCAGGAACGATGGCGGGAAATCCTGCATCCATTTTAGCAGGTATTGCTTGTTTAGAAGTATTACAACAAGAAGGCGTGTACGAACATCTCGATCACCTCGGTGCGATGTTAGAGGCTGGCATTTTAACACATGCGAAAACATACGATATTCCTATTACAATTAACCGCCTAAAAGGAGCGCTCACTGTATACTTCACGACAGAAAAAGTAGAAAACTATGAACAAGCGGAACGGACAGATGGGCAGATGTTCGCAAAGTTTTTCAAACTTATGCTTCATCAAGGCATTAATCTCGCTCCTTCGAAGTATGAAGCATGGTTTATTACATTAGCTCATACAGAAGAAGATATTGAATACACAATCGAAGCGGTAGGACACGCATTTAAATCCTTAAAAAATGAATAAATATACAATTATAACGAGGTAGGAAATCCATTCCTCCCTCGTTTTTTATGCTCAAAGACAATGCAAACGCTTACATTATTCGTGAACGTTTTGTTACATGAACTGAATATTTTATCCAAAAATATGAATAAATAATTGATTTTCTTCTGCAAACATGCTAATATAGACTATAAAATTCAGAAAATTTTATTTCTTAAAAAAAGTTTTGTGTAGGAGGTGGCGAAGGCGAGAAGCGAGCAACAAGCCGCTTACAAGCCGCATGCTATGAAACAACGGTGGAATCCAACTTCATTTCAACATTTTTATGAGCACGAACACGATGCGTGTGGAATTGTCGCTGCGGTTGAAAAACGACGCATTCCGACAAAGGAAAACATTACAACATGTATTAACGCCCTCGTCACAATGAATCATCGCGCCGGATTCATCAATGGTGAAGGAGATGGCGTCGGTATTCATATTGACATTCCGAAAGCGCTTTGGAAAGAAAAATTTGCTGCTGCCCATCTTGATCCTCAATTCGTCGACCGCGACGATTTTATTGTTGGCCATATATTTATTACGCGAACAACGAATGTCGAAGAGAAAAAAGCACGTATGCGTCAATTGTTTGATCAATTTCATCTCAATCTTATTTTTGAATCTGATCGCGTGACCTCTTCTTCAGCGCTCGGTCCAATCGCTTTACGCGAAGAACCTGTATTTTGGCAAGTAGCCCTTTTACCAAACAAAAATGAAACGTTATCTAAAACGTTATTTGAATTAACGATTGAAATAGAAAAAGATGAACATATTCATGTCGCCTCTCTTAGTAACCATCATGCCATTTACAAAGTGATGGGAGCTGGAGATATTTTACCAAAATATTATCACGACTTAGCGAGTCCACTTGTCGCATCTACGATGACGCTTGGCCATAATCGCTATTCAACAAATACACTATCCAACTTTTTCCGTGTACAACCGTTTAGCGTCTTAGGTCATAACGGTGAAATTAACACGATTGCTAAACTACGTGAAGAGGCAACAATGATCGGTGTTCCATTGACAAACGGCGGAAGCGATTCGCAAGACTTGAGCCGAACGATGGAAACACTGATTTATCGTGATGGCTATACGTTATTTGAAGCGATGGACTTTTTATTTCCGCCAATTGTAAATGAAATAAAAAACTATCCAGCACATTTACAAGATTTATATACTTACATTCGCGAAGCTTGGGGACATTTCGCCCAAGGCCCTGCAGGCATCATTTCTCGCCATGCAGACGAAGCAGTATTTAGCGTCGATGCGCTCGGATTGCGACCACTTTGGAAAATTGAAACAGAACACCGTTACGTATTTGCATCTGAGCCAGGCATTATTCCTGTATGCGAATATACGGGAGAACCAAAACCGCTCGCGCCGGGAGAAAAAATCGGCTTAAAATGGCAAGCGGATGGAACAATTCGTATGTATGAATACGCAGATTATCAACAAGAAGTATACAATCGCATTCGAAATCGTTTAAATATCGAAAATATGCGCCAACGTCTCCAAACGCCAACGTTCAAAACGTATGTGCTTATGGCCCAACCAACAAAAGTGCATAACGGACAATATGCAGCATTCGGTTGGGATCGTGAACATATTCAATTGCTCGAACAAATGGCAGAAAAAGGCGCAGAGCCTATTCGCTCGCTCGGTCACGATGCTCCGCTTGCAGCAATCGATCCTGAACGAAAAAATATTGCTGATTTTATAAAAGAAAGTGTAGCTGTTGTGACAAACCCTGCCATTGACCGCGACCGTGAAACAGAACATTTTTCTACACGCGTTGTCGTCGGAAAACGACCAAGTATCGTCTCAAACGAGGAACGTCCTTACACAGTCGAGCTTCTTTCACCTATTTTAATCGAAGGAAAGCTCGGAAATGAATGTGCAGAAATGTTGCAGCAACCATCGTACGATCAACTCGTTCATACATTTGAAGAAAAACAATTGACATACTTTATATCAGCCACATTTTTTGAACATGAAACGATTCCAACGGCACTCGCCCGTTTAAGCGAAGAAGCATGCGCAGCTGCGGCAAACGGAAAAACGTTGCTTGTCATTGACGATGCAAAAGCGCATCAAAATGGTCATTTATGGATCGATCCACTTCTTGTTATATCGGCGATCGATCAAGCGTTAACAAAAGCGCAATTGCGGAGAAACTGTTCGCTTCTTCTTCGTTCTGGAGCGATTCGTTCATTGCATGATTTCATCGTTGCATACGGACTTGGCGCAAACGTCATTAGCCCATATTTAATGTTTGCGACAGTTGCTGATTCGTCCACTCGACCAGCGATCCATTTGTTCCAAGCGTTAAATAAGGGGCTTGAAAAAGTCATTTCAACGATCGGTATTCACGAATTACGCGGATATAGCCGTCTCTTTTCATCGATCGGCTTGCATGAAGAAGTCGCAGCTGTATTAAATATTGTTAACTTTTTTGGTTCTGATTCGCTTGCCCAAAATTTTGAAGCATTAAAACAAGACGCTATCGCACGCGCAAACGATTTTGAAACAGAACAAGCAAAGTTGCGCAAAACATTTCACGTCTTTCCACGCATTTGGAAAGCGATTGGCGAGGTGGCACAAACAGGCTCATACGATCAATATCGCGAAAAATTGACGGAAATCGAAACAGAAACGCCAACAGCTATTCGTCATTTAACAGATTTAAAACAGGCCGACGTGCCAGCTAAAAAAGAACACGTGGACATTTCTGTCGGCGAACATAGCTTGCCTTTTGTTATCGCTTCGATGTCATTTGGTTCGCAAAACGAAATTGCGTTCCGCGCTTATGCAGAGGCAGCGAACCGTCTTAACATGATTAGCTTAAACGGTGAGGGTGGCGAAATTAAAGATATGCTCGGCAAATATCCGCGCACGCGCGGACAACAAGTCGCTTCTGGACGATTTGGCGTCAATGCTGAACTGCTTAACTCATCTAATTTACTAGAAATTAAAATCGGGCAAGGAGCAAAACCAGGTGAAGGTGGTCATTTGCCAGGGTCGAAAGTGACAGCTAAAATCGCTGAAGCTCGGAACGCGACGATCGGCTCTGATTTAATTTCACCGTCAAACAACCATGACATTTACTCCATTGAAGACTTAGCACAAATGATTGCTGAATTAAAAACAGCAAACGACCAAGCGAAAGTCGCTGTCAAAGTGCCAGTCGTCCCTAATATTGGAACGATTGCTGTCGGCATCGCAAAAGCTGGTGCGGACATTATTACGCTAAGCGGCTTCGACGGTGGAACGGGAGCAGCGCGCATTCATGCCATTCAACACGTTGGCTTACCTGTAGAAATTGGCGTCAAAGCAGCGCACAACGCGCTCTTAGAAGCCGGATTGCGCCACCAAGTTGAAATTTGGGCAGATGGCGGCATCAAAAGCGCGATGGACGTGATCAAAGTGATGCTTCTCGGCGCCAACCGCGTTGGCTTCGGTACATTAGCGATGATTGCGATCGGATGTACAACATGTCGCGGTTGTCATTTAGATACATGCCATGTCGGAATCGCCACGCAAATTGAATCGGAAGCACAAGCGAAAGAACATGGTTTACGCCGTTTCGTTCCGAGACAATTCGAGCAAGCGGTACAAAACTTAGTTCGCTTCTTTACAGCATTTGGTGAAGAACTAAAAGCGCTCACCGCCTCGCTCGGCTATACGAACTTACAACAGCTTGTCGGTCGCTCTGACTTGCTTGAACAAACGCGCGGACGCGATCGGATGAATTTAGCGACGTTATTAAAGCCATTAGAAATCGGTCAATGGTATCAAAAAGAAGTGGCGGCGACATCAGAAGAAGGAAAACTGGCCGTTGCAGCTGGGGCTGAATATTTAGATTATCATGTTGAAGACTTACATCGTTCACGCGAATTTTCAACTGTCACAGCTGAACAACGCGTGCTCGGCAGCCGCGTCGCATGCCATCGTGTGCGTGGTCGATTAGACGGATCTTATAAAAAGCTGCCAAACATATCTCTTCGTTATAAAGATGGATCTGTACCCGGCAATGGACTCGGTGCATATAACGTCACTGGCATTCATATTCACGTTGACGGTGGAACGCAAGACGGAACCGGAAAAACATCGCTTGGCGGCGGCATTTTCGTCTTTAAAGCGAAAGGAAAAGACGGAAAGTTTTACAACGGCTCAGTCGGAAAAGGATTTGGCTACGGAGCGCAAAAAGGATTGCTCATTGTGCAAGGAAACGCTGACGCACGCGCAGGCATTCGCTTATCAGGAGCGGATATGATTATCGGTGGTCAAGTGACAAAACCAATCCCTGAAGTTGAACACGGCAATATCGGTGTTCACGCAAACATTAAAGGATTTGCCTTTGAATATATGACAAACGGACGCGGGCTCGTTCTCGGCGACCCAGGTCCATGGATTTGTGCAGGGATGACAGGCGGTGTCGTTTATTTACGTCACCAACCAGAAATGGGCTTAACGAAAGCAGCCCTTGAACGCCGAATCGCCAAAGGCGCAAACGTCTCGATTCAGCCACTAAACGAAAAAGGAAAAGCAGACGTCAAAGAACTACTTGGCACATATATTGATTTACTTATCGAACATGAACAGCATGAAGAAGCAGCAACACTTCAACCGTTGTTGCAACAACCAAAGCAACACTTTTTCCAAGTCATTCCGAAAAAAGAACAAGCCGATCCATCCGTATCGACGGAATAAACGTAAAAAGAACTGCCTCAAAAAAATGGGGCAGTTCTTTTAATTTTTTTCCGTATGAGTAAAATGTTTGTGGGAGAAAAAAAGACAGGTTCCTGATTTGGTATAATAAGGAACCTGTCAGATATGTAAGCAAAATAGATGAAAAACGGGCTCTCCTCCTGGTAAGGTAGTAAGTGCGAAAAAAATACAACCAAAGAAAGGAGTGGAGCCC
>NZ_RXXX01000056.1:0-12774 GCF_011006755.1 Anoxybacillus sp. MB8 | reverse complement strand
TTATATTTCTTTTTTTGTTTCATATCGGACACTTCCTCTCTTATCTTTTATGATAGAGAGTTAACTAAAAGCTGTCCATAAAACTATACTAGCACCACTCAATATCCTTATTATTAATACGTACTAACTTATTCTTCTTAAAAGTATATGTTTGCGTGCTATATTCTTCGCGAACCTCTCCCGACTGGAAATCTTCTGTAATTATCTTTGTTGAAACAATTACTTCTTCAGTATCATTAGTCTTGTTGTCAATTTTAACACTAGTTTCAAAAGATTTTTGTCCAACCTTTTTCCTATTTTCCATACTATATACAGGCATGACACTTGTATAAAACAACTCCCTATTTGAATACTTTTCTTTTGCTAAAACTTTTGGAGATATTGAAGCAAAACATAAGACAAAGCAAAAAAACAAAATAATTTGTTTCCTTATCGCAACCATGTACACCCTCCCATTTCAAAAAGAATTTACAAAATAATCATAAAAAAAAAAAACATCCGTCAACCTCTTTTTTAGAATAAATTGGTTCTTCACCAAAAGTTGTGCTTGATTTTTTCGTAACATGTCCCACTCGCGCTTGTAAGGAAAAAATCAGTAAATCAATGATTTTTGCAAATCCTTGTCCAGGATAACATATCGCTTGTCAAGTACATGTTGTGGTGATGAACCAATAAATTGTATATAAAGAAGCAAAAAACCACCCTACGATAAAGGGTGGCTTACATGAGAAGAACCGCGAATCGTTTGTTTTTTTGTTAGTTCTTCATCGACTGTTAATAACGTTTTGTTTTCCCAGCTGACGAAGTAATCTTCCCATAAGACGTGGCAACGGTCATCGGTTACTTCTAGCACAATGCCTCTCGTTCCATCCAAGTAGACGACGCAATCTCCGATGTGAAACATAGCGATCACCCGAGACGGAAGACGATGCCATGACCACCGCGTGGATATTCCCACCGAATGTTTTCGTGCGGACAGCCGATGCGACAGCTGCCGCACTCATGACAGCCTTCATAGCCAACATGCATGCGAATATCTTCCCATTTATAAACAGCTGCTGGGCAAAAAATGGTACAAATTTTATCGGGACATTTCGTTAAACAAATGTTGTCATCAAGCACGTGAAGATGCGATTTCGTATCCGCATTAAAGCGAACTAAATATTGCTTTTCTTCAATCGTTTGCGCCTTCATCATTTCATCACCTTCCATGCTTTCATCATATCGCGCGCCAGCTTAAACTTTTGTTTCGTCGAGCCAAGATCACGCCAAATTTTTTTCTGTTTTTCCCATTTCGATGCCCCGTCCACCGTAAACATTTGGCTTGCTGCGCGGTTGAGCATCGGGATGTATTGTTCAAAATATTGTGGGAACGATTCAAAATGATGGGTCGCATCTTTATATTTTTTCAAGTCTTGCCCAATAAAGCTTTCCATCAGTTTCATTCGGTATTGATCAAGCATGCTTTCGGAAAAGTCGTTTTGCTCTTTTGCCATAATGATTGTTTCTGCCGCTAACCGACCAGAAGTCATCGCCATATTGGAACCTTCGCGATGAATCGCATTGACAAGCTGTGCCGCATCCCCAACAACAAGCACCCCGTTGCCTGCCACTTTCGGAATGGAATGATAACCACCTTCTGGGATCAAGTGTGCTAAATATTCGACAGGTTCACTCCCTTGAATGTATGGACGAATCATCGGATGATTTTTCACATACTCAAGTAGCTCATACGGCTTGATTTTATGTTTAATTAATCCAGATAAAAGCGTACCGACACCGATGCTGAGCGTATCTTTATTCGTATATAAAAATCCTGTTCCTAAAATCCCCTTTGTCGCATCGCCAAAAATCTCAATTGTACAGCCTTGATTGGCTTCAAGATTAAAGCGGTCTTCAATCACGTTTTTATCTAGTTTTAAAATTTCCATCGTCGCTAAAGCGACTTCATCTGGCCGCCATTCGCGATGAAACCCGAGCTGTTTCGCTAAGAGCGAGTTGACGCCGTCTGCTAACACGACTACATCCGCGTAAATGTCGCCATCTGGTCGGTCTGTGCGAACACCGATGACGCGGCCGTTTTCAACGATGCATTCGACCGCTACCGTTTCACAAACGAGCAATGCTCCTTGTTCGACTGCTTTTTCGGCAAACCATTGATCAAATTTGGCACGCAATACGGTAAAATTGTTATACGGCTCGCGTCCCCACTCTAATCCTTTGTAACTAAATGTCACCGCCGATTCTTTATCCATCATCATAAATCGCTGCTCGACGATTGGGCGCTCTAGCGGTGCTTCTTTATAAAACTCTGGGATAATGTCTTCCATCATTTTTCGATACAATACACCGCCCATGACGTTTTTCGCTCCTGGATATTCGCCGCGCTCTAAAAGTAACACGTTAACCCCTGCTTTTGCTAGTTCATAGGCACAAGCTGTTCCAGCTGGTCCTGCGCCAACAACGATACAATCAAATTTTTCAGGCATGGCGGATCTCCTCCTTCACATCGGCAGCTGCTTTTATCTTCGGAATTTCTTCTTTCAATCGTTCAATTAAAAGCGGGACAATTTCAAACGCATCGCCTACTATACCGTAGTGGCATGATTGGAAAATCGGAGCGTTCGGGTCTTTATTGATGGCGATAATGAGCTCCGAATTTTGCATGCCGACAACGTGCTGAATTGCTCCGGAAATACCGATCGCAAAATAAATTTTCGGCGTGACAGTCACACCGGTTTGTCCGACTTGGTGATGATGATCAATCCACCCTGCCTCTACAACATCACGGCTCGCTCCAACGGCACCACCAAGCACTTCTGCGAGCTGATGAATGAGTTGGAATCCTTCTTTGCTGCCCATCCCTTTTCCGCCAGCAACAACAATGTCCGCTTCGTCAATACGCACTTTTTTCGCTGTCTCTCTCACAATCTGTAACACTTTCGTCCGCATTTCTTCTTCGTGTAACTCAATATGCTCCTCGATCACGCGACCTGTGCGCGACGGATCTGGCGGTAGCGCTTTCATTACTTTTGGACGAACAGTTGCCATTTGTGGACGATATTTTTTACATAAAATCGTCGCCATAATATTTCCACCAAACGCCGGGCGGCTCGCTAACAGTAACCCTGTATCTTCTTCAATATCAAGTATTGTCGTATCCGCTGTTAATCCTGTCGGTAAATCGGTTGCGATGGCACTCGCCAAATCTTTTCCAGATGGCGTCGCCCCATATAAAATGACTTCTGGTTTATGTTTATGGCAACAATCAAGCAAAGCGCGCATATATGGTTCTGTTCGGTAATGTTCAAAAATTGGATCATCATATACATATACAACGTCTGCACCATATTGAAAAAGTGTTGGGGCAAGTGCTTTTACACCACTACCAATGACAACTCCTGCGAGCTCTGTTTTACGTTTATCTGCTAGCGCCCGTCCTGCTCCTAATAATTCTAACGATACAGGAGCAATTTGCCCATCTTTCACTTCAATGTATATCCATATCCCCCGATAATCATCGAAATTCATGCGCTACTCCCCCTATACAAAAAGCTCTTTTTTCTCAAGTATAATAGACAACAGTTCGTTCACCTGCTCTTCTTTTGTTCCTGTTAATATTTTTCCACCTTCTGGCTTCGGTGGTGCCCATACTTTTGATACAATCGTTGGGGATCCTTTCAATCCTAGTTGTTTGCGGTCAACATCTTCTAAGTCGTCTGCAGTCCAAATCGTTGGTTGATATCGTGCGGCTTTAATCATGTTTGGCAATGGTGCAAAGGAGATGTCATTGATGTCTTTTTCGACAGTAAACAAACAAGGTAATTGTGATTTTACCACTTCATAACCATCTTCTAATTTGCGATGAACGATCGCATACCCTTTTTCTTTATTCACTTCAACAACTTTGTTTACACCAGTTAGAGGAGGAATGTTTAAACGACGTGCAATGCCAGGTCCGACTTGCCCCGTATCCCCATCGATCGTCATTTTTCCACAAATGATGAGGTCAATCGGACGATGTTTGGCGATTTTTTCGAGCGCCTTTGTAAGCGCATAGCTTGTAGCGAGCGTATCAGCTCCGGCAAATGCTCGGTCTGAAATCATATACCCTTCATCAGCCCCGAGCTCGATACATTTTTTAATGGCTTTTACTGCTGGTGGAGGACCCATTGTTAAAACAGATACGATTCCACCGTACTTCTTTTTTAAACGAGCAGCTTCTTCTACCGCATGCGCATCATACGGGTTTAAAATAGCAGGAGCACTCGCACGGTCCATCGTGTTCGTTTTCGGGTTCATTTTAATAATTTTCGTATCTGGCACTTGCTTAATACAAGCTACAATATGTAGCATATGTTCACCTCCAAATCTATTTCATGTATACATATTCTAGCATAATAAACAAATTAGTCGTCATAACAATCAGAAAATTTACCATTTTGTTCACAATTTCAACGAATAGTCGCTCGAATGACGACACCGCGACGAACCATTTCTTCAATATAGCGATCTCCTGGAACGATTTGTTCAGGTGGATATGCCCCGCGCTTTTGAATCGTTCCGTCACCAATCATTTGTGCAACGACAGAAACCGTATAGGCCGTTGAACGTGCCATTGCCGTGACTTGTTTTTGACGGTCTTTCTCTGTTACCATTTCGTACTCGTACGTTCTTTCTTTCCCATCTTTTTCTCCCGACACAATTACGCGCAACAAGACGACATCGTCTTTTTCTTTTAAATCTAAAAGTGGCGTAAGTACTTTTAACAATACGTCACGCGGACGTACGATTGCTCCGTCGACTTCTACTTCGTAGTCTCGACGCGTGAATTGTAAATCGACAAGAAGCTGAAATTTTTCTGCATGACCAGGATAGCGAATCGTTTTATATTCCAAACATTTTACATGCGGGTAAGAACGCGACAACGTTGATGTTCCTCCTGATGTATGGAACGCTTCAAGCGGTCCAAAACGCTCAAAATAAATCGTTTCAACTTCTGATAAAGACGGTACTTGTTGCTTTTGTCCATCACGAATAATTAAGGATGGATCGGTGTAATGATCGAGTAAACCTTCAAGCGAAAAGACGTGATTATATCCAAGCGGCGGTTCTGGCCGAAGAGGAATACCGCCAACATATAATTTAATGGTATGAACGCGATCCAGTTGACTCGCTCCATATCCTGTTAAAATATTAATCATTCCAGGAGCAACACCTAAATCTGGAATTAATGTAACGCCTGCTCGTTTTGCTTGTTCGTGTAAAGCGAGGACACGATCTGTCATATGCCCGATATGGCCCCCTAAGTCTACTGCGTGTACACCCGTTTCAATAGCCGCTTTCGCTACCTTTTCGTTAAACGTATAAAAAAGTGCATTAATGGCTACATCATGCCCATGCATCGCAGCCCGCAGTTCTTGATCATTCGCTGCATTCACTCGCTTCACTTTCACTTTTTCTGATGCCAACGAACGTTGAACGTTTTTCGCTTTCTCCTCATCGACATCCGCAAGTGTTACGGATAATACCCCTTGCTGTTCAATTAAATCTCGCACCGCTTCTTTTCCCATTAAACCTGCTCCAAGAACAATGACATTCATCGTTTAACCTCCTTCACACATCAATTTGGGCGCGTTGTAATTTGCCACTATAGTCAACGTAAATGCTTTTCCACTCCGTAAATACATCGAGTGCTGCGACACCTGAATCACGATGTCCGTTGCCTGTTCCTTTCGTTCCACCAAAAGGCAAATGAATTTCTGCTCCTGTCGTTCCTGCATTCACATATACAATGCCCGTATCAAAATCACGCATCGCCGTAAACGCTCGATGAATATCTCGTGTAAAAATGGCACTAGAAAGCCCATAATCAACGCTGTTATTCACTTCAATCGCTTCTTCTAAACTACGAACGGATATAATCGATGTGACTGGACCGAAAATTTCCTCTCGCGCAATTCTCATCGTCGGTGTAACGTTTGTGAACAACGTTGGAGCGTAATAAAACCCACCTTTGTATGGCTCATCTTGCAGCATATACCCACCTGCAAGTAACGTTGCCCCTTCATTTCTTCCGATTTGAACGTAATGATGAATTTTTTGTAACGCATCTTGATTAATAACTGGTCCGACTTTTACTCCTTCCTCTAAGCCGTTCCCAACTGTTAATGTGCTTATCGCTGCGAGTAACCGTTCTTCTACTTGTTTTTTTACATGTTCATGAACAATAATTCGGCTACATGCGGTACAACGCTGACCTGATGTACCAAAAGCACTCCATATAATGGCTTCTACAGCAAGCGCTACATCGGCATCATCCATGACAATAATGGCATTTTTCCCACCCATTTCAAGCGATACTTTTTTCAAATGACGTCCACACGTTTCCGCAATGCGCCGTCCAACTTCATTGGATCCTGTAAACGAAATGACTTTTACATCTCGATGCTCAACAAGCGCTTCACCCACTACAGAACCGCGTCCATGTACCACATTAAATACACCGTTTGGTAAACCTGCCTCCTCAAATATTTGCGCAAGTTGCTGTGCCATGATTGGTGTTTCTAGCGCTGGTTTCCAAACAACTGCATTGCCGGCAACGATAGCAGGAAATGACTTCCACGTTGCAATGGCGATTGGAAAGTTCCAAGGGGTGATTAATCCGACGACACCAATCGGCGCACGGACGCTCATTGCGAACTTATTCGGTAACTCTGACGGAGTTGTATCGCCAAATAACCGTCTCCCTTCCCCTGCCATGTAAAACGCCATATCAATTCCTTCTTGTACTTCTCCACGCGCTTCCTCAATCACTTTTCCCATTTCCATCGTTAATAGGCGAGCCATTTGTTCTTTTCGCTCTTGTAGTAACATGCCCACCTTATAAAGCACTTCAGCTCGTTTTGGTGCTGGAACGAGTGCCCATGCTTTTTGGGCTCGTTTTGCCGCCAACACCGCCTGTTCGACATCTTGTTCATTTGATATTGTCACTTCTCCAATACACTCACCATTCGCAGGATTCACAATCGGCACAAACTGATTGCTGACCGATGACACCCATCGTCCGTCTATATAGTTTAATACTTTCATTGTTTTCCTCCCCTCGCCTGTTCAATTGTTAAAAATGGAGATAATACGTTCGGATCTGTCATAACTTCAATCACAGTTGGCTTATTGTTTTGGAGTGCTGTAGTAAACGCGGATGAAAATTGTTCTCCTGTTTCTACACGCATACTATCAGTTCCGAAGCAACGCGCTATATTTGCAAACGATATATTGCTGAAATCTGTTCCAATGACGCGCTTTGGATAACGAAGCTCTTGATACATGCGAATCGTTCCGTACATTTGATTGTTAAACACCACACTAATGATAGGAATGTTATATCGAACGGCTGTTTCTAGCTCTTGGATCGTCATCATAAACCCGCCATCTCCGCTTAATGAAACGACGGGACGATGTGGATTTGCCAATTTCGCACCAATCGCTGCTGGTAATCCGTATCCCATCGCTCCTGATGTTGGCCCAATATATGTATGTTGCTGAAATTGAAAAAATGAATGGAGCCAACTTGCGAAATTGCCCGCATCATTTGTAATGATCGCTTCGGATGGGAGAAGATGTTGAAGGATGTGGATCATTTCTTCGTTTACATTCCGTTTCATGGACGGAAGTGACGAAAATCGTTCGTATGTTTTCCGCCGTTCTTGTACCCAATCTGTCCATGACGGGTGAAGTTGAATATTTAACAACCGACTTAACGCCTCTTTCGCATCAGAAACAACCCCAATATGCGGAGAATATGTTACACCGATGACATCGTAATCGATATCAATATGAATGAGCTGTTGCGTCGATAATAACTTATAATCTTGTGTCGTCACTTCTGACAAGCGCGTACCGATGGCTAAAACAACATCTGCTTGTTCCACCGTTTCAATGATCGCTCGTTGCGTTCCTAAACCAAGATGACCAACGTAAAGAGGATGATCGTTTGGAAATACATCATGTCGACGAAAAGAAGACATGACGGGAAGTGACCATTTTTCCGCAAATAAACGAAGGACGTCTATGGCTTTTGACCATATAATTCCTCCACCTGCAATGACAACCGGTCGCCTCGCTGACCGCAACAACTGCTCAATGCGTTGAATATCCTCCTCGTTCGGTGCTGGTTTTGGAACAATCGTTTTTGAAAACGTCACGTGATCGACTTGTTCATGAAGAACATCTTCAGGAAGCGCAACGACAACGGGCCCAGGCCTTCCTGTTTGAGCAATTCGAAACGCCCGTGTCAACAGCTCCGGTAACCTTTGTGCATCGTCAATCTCTACTGCCCATTTGGCTAGAGGACGAAAACATGCTTCAACATCTATTTCTTGAAAGCCTTCACGCCCCCGAAACGATCGTGCAACTTGTCCTAACAATACAACCATTGGCGTCGAATCTTGTCTTGCTGTATGAATACCGATGGCAGCATTTGTTGCTCCTACCCCTCTTGTCGCCATCACCACACCGACTTTTTTGCTCGCTTTCGCATATCCTTCTGCCATAAATGCGGCGCCGCCTTCATGACGAGCAGAAATGAGTTGGATCGTTTTCTCAGAAAAAAGGGCATCAAGGATCGGTAAATAACTTTCTCCCGGCACACAAAAAACATGAGAAATGTCCTCACTTTTTAAACATTGAACGATCGCCTCCGCTGCATTCACTACAAGCCCTCCTTTCTTTTTGTATCATGTATACACAAATGAAATCGTTTTATGACCTCACAAACAAAAAGAGGAGCATATTCGCCCCTCTACATCCGATGTACATGTTCTGTTTGCTCCATTGTTTTCGTTTTTATTCGTGCGATAAAAAATGCTCCAATCACCCACCACCCGATAAATATGAGCCACTCATACGGCCAGACAAGCTGAGATGGCATACCTGGCATGTATAAGAAAATAAATCCGATCGACAATACGAGCGCGATCCAACCGACAGCTGATGATTGACCGACTTGAAACGGGCGTGGCATATTTGGTTCTTTTTTGCGCAATGCAATAAATGATAAAGCAACAAGGAAATAAGCAATGATGATTGAAAAACCTCCTGCATCTACAAGCCAAACAAGCATTGGTCTGCCGAGTAGAGGAGCGAATGTGGCGAGCGTTCCAATGAATAAGATCGCATTGGATGGTGTTTTGTATATTGGATGAATGCGGGCAAACCATTGTGGAAGAAATTTTTCTTGCGCCATCGCATAAAGCACACGGCTACCACCGATAATAAAGGCATTCCAACTCGTTAAAATGCCAGCTAATCCTCCGATGATGAGCACCTTTGAGAAAAACGAACTACCTAATGCTACAGCCATCGCGTCCGCTGTTGGAAGCGATGAGTTTGTCAACACATCATCCGGCAAAATGTATGATACTGCGAAAACAACCGCGACATAAAACAAAACAGCTAAAGCGACAGATAAAATGAGAATTTTTCCAATCGAACGTTGTGGAATTTTCATTTCTTCTGCTGTTTGAGGAATGACGTCAAAACCGACAAACATAAATGGAGTCATAACTAACACAGCGAGTAAGCCGGCCGACCCATCTTTAAATAATGGCTGTAAATTTGATGTTTCTCCATTTATGAGTGAGCCACTTAAAAGTGCCATACCGACAAGAAAGATGACAAACGTCAATACGACTTGCAAAAAGGCTGCGCTTTTTACCCCACGATAGTTGATCCATGTGATGATGATTGAACCGATCATGCCAATCATCACCCATGAGACGTTCACATCCCAACCTGCAATCGTCCAAAGATAGCCAAATTTAAATGTTGGGAATAAGTACTCAATCACTGTTGGGAGCGCAACAGCTTCAAATGCTACAACTGATAAATAGCCAAGAGCAATTGCCCAAGCAGCGATAAACGAAGCCTTAGGTCCGAGAGCTCGCAAAACGAAATAATGTTCCCCGCCAACTTTCGGCATGGCTGATGACAACTCCGCATATGTCAAACCAACAAAAATAACAAGAATTCCCCCGATTAAAAAGGCAATGATCGCTCCGAGTGAACCTGCACTCGTAATCCACGTACCTGAAAGCACAACCCATCCCCAACCAATCATCGCTCCAAATGCCAATAACAACACATCTAATTTCGTTAATACTTTATGAAACTGTTGATCCATTACATATCCCCCTTTCACATATTTGGATGTGGCCGAATAGAAATCGTTTGATACGCAGTAAAAAATTCGATGGCCGCTTGCCCTTGTTCACGCGTGCCTGAGCTGGACTGCTTCATCCCGCCAAACGGTGCTTGCGGTTCCGCACCGCCTGTCTCGCCGTTCACTTGCACCATTCCCGCCTCGATATGTTCAATAAAGTAAAGCGCTTTCGATACATCATTTGTAAATAGCGACGCGCTTAAACCGTAAATGCTGTCGTTTGCCATTTCAATCGCTTCATCAATGGATGCCGCTTCTACAATCGATAGGACAGGACCAAATATTTCTTCTGTCGCAATAATGGAGCGATGGGAGACAGAATCAAATACAGTTGGCTCAATATACCAACCTACATCATCGTTCGCTCCCCCTCCAATCAGCAGCCGTCCTTCTTGTGTTCCAATATGGATATAACGCTGAACCGTTTCAAATTGTCCTTTCGAGACAACCGGCCCCATCGTCACTTGTTCGTCCATTCCATTTCCAACTCGAATACGTCTCACCTGTTCCATCACATGCGTTCGAAATACATCGATAATCTCTTTCTCAACAAATACGCGACTCGTTGCCGTACAACGTTGCCCCGTTTGTTTCATCGCTCCTTCTACAACGAGTCGAGCCGCAAATTCGATATTTGCATCTTTTAAAACGATAGCTGGATTTTTTCCACCGAGTTCAAGTTGATATTTCGCCCCACGAGCTGCTGCTTTTTTTGCAATTTCACTACCAATCGCATTCGAGCCTGTAAACGTAATCGCATCGACATCTTTATGTTCGACAATGGCATCACCAATCGTGCTTCCACGGCCGACAACAAAGTTTAAAACTCCTGGAGGTAAGCCTGCTTCTGCAAACAATTCAACGATGCGAGCCCCTGTAGCGCTTGCTTCTAGTGCAGGCTTAAATACAACCGTATTTCCATAAACGAGGGCAGGGGCAATTTTCCATATTGGAATAGCTAGCGGAAAATTCCATGGAGCAATCACAGCCACAACCCCGACAGGCACACGTTTTGTAAAAAATAAATTTTTTGCATCAAATGACGGTAACACTTCCCCTACTTTTCGCAACCCTTCGCCGGCATAATAACGTAAAATAGCTGCGCTACGATATACTTCTCCTTTCGTTTCAACAAAACGCTTCCCCATTTCTTTCGTAGCCAATTCCGCCAATTCATCCGCGTATTGCTCAAATAAATGAGCGACTTTTTGCAAATACGCACCACGCTCCGGGGCAGCCGTTTGCGCCCACTTTTTCTTTGCTTTCACCGCAGCAAACACCGCCTCATCCACATCATGAACAGATGAACCGGCCACGATCGCAACAAGCTCTTTTTGATCAGCTGGATTGTATCGCTCAATCGTTTCACTTTTCCCTTTCAACCATTGACCATCAATGTAGTTTTTCACTTCACGCATCATTTCACCACCTTTTGTTGTACTTCTGCTAATAGTTGATGTAAAATAGAGAAACCTTTCTGTAGCTGCTCATCCGTCATCACAAGCGGTGGTAAAAAGCGTACAACGTTGCTGTATAATCCAGCGCTTAAAAAGATCGCTCCGCGCTTCCATGCCTGGGAAACGATATATGCTGTTTGTTCTTTCGCTGGCGTTTTTTGCTCCCGATCTGTTACAAGCTCGATCGCACACATCGCTCCAAGCCCGCGCACATCACCAACGATATCAAACTGTTGCTTCATTTCTTCTAAAAGCGTCATCATTTTTTCACCAAGATGACGGGCACGCAAAATAAGCTGTTCTTCTTCAATGACATCTAAAACAGCGAGCGCAGCTGCACATGCCAATGGACTTCCAGAAAACGTACCACCAAGCTGACCAACTTCAGGGGCATCCATTATTTCACTTCGGCCAACGACTGCACTGATCGGCACACCCGCTCCCATCGACTTCGACAATGTCATTAAATCAGGTGCTACACCGAAGTGTTCCATCGCAAACATACGCCCGGTTCGAGCAAAACCAGTTTGAATTTCATCAGCAATCATCACGATGCCATGCTCGTCGCAAATGCGACGAATCGCCTGCATAAATTTCGCCGATGGAACGACAAATCCACCTTCTCCTTGTACAGGTTCAATAATGATCGCGGCCACATGATCAGGCGCCACTTCCGCAGTAAAAAACTGTTGCAGTGCTGCTATTAACTGTTCATCCACCTCATCTGCCGTTTGCCCGTTTGCCCGATAATAGTATGGATATGGAAATTTATACACCTCTGGAGCGAATGGACCAAATCCTTTTTTATATGGCATCACTTTGCTTGTTAGCGACATCGTTAATAGCGTCCGACCATGATATCCACCTGTAAATGACACAATCGCCGGGCGACCTGTATACTTTCTTGCAATTTTCACAGCGTTTTCTACTGCTTCAGCACCACTATTTAAAAAGATCGTTTTTTTCGGAAAGTCACCCGGTGTTAGCTCATTTAATTTTTCTGCCACGGCTGTTGATTATCCAAAATTATGAATACTTCTCCCATAAAAATGGGCATGCTCAAATAAGACAGATACCATCTCTGATTTCCAATCG
>NZ_RXXX01000055.1:0-13186 GCF_011006755.1 Anoxybacillus sp. MB8 | reverse complement strand
GCCAGCGTTCGTCCTGAGCCAGGATCAAACTCTCCATAGAAAAGTTATCCTTAGCTTTTACGCTGCTGTTTTGTTCAGTTTTCAAAGAACAACAAAGACATTTTCTATAATACTAGATCAACAATCCTTTGTCAACATGTTTTTTCATTTTGACAACGACACGTATTAATATATCATGGACATCTATATTCGTCAACAAAAAAATAAACGGATATGTCCGTTTATGAAATGACATATTGTTGAATGAAAATGAGTGCTAAAACACCTGGAATACCTAGAAAACCTGTCACGGTTACTGTAAACAAATTAATAGGCAAATGGATACCTGATACATCTCCGACAACATTAATTAAAAAAATAAATAAAGCCCCGATGACAAGACGAGCAATTCCTTCACCAATTAACCGCGTCAAACGTATCGGAATACCAATAAGCAAAATAATAACAATGAGACTGACGATCGACACAATGACAACTGTTTCATTCATATTTTTCTCTCCCTCAATCTTTTTTATTTTTAATATATGTTCACCTCACTTCTGTATGACAAGCCCATATAAAAAGGGAAGAGGTATCATCCCTTCCCAATCGATACTTTTCGCTTTTTAGCTTCCCGAAGGAGAAATAAATACTTAGCTTCAGCAATTTTTAAATCAAATATGACCTTTTCAGAAGGCTCAACACTTTTTTCTATTAATTGTTTCTTATCCATCCACTCATCCCGATAATGTTGCAATCGTTCAATCAGTTGGTCGTTAAATTGTTTGCGCAGCCATCCTTTTCGTTTCCAAAGCACTATAGTTCCCTTCTTCCTTCCAGAGCTTTAGATAATGTCACCTCGTCGGCGTATTCTAGATCGCCACCAACGGGCAATCCATGAGCAATACGCGTAATTTTAACACCTGTTGGCTTTAATAGACGGGAAATATACATAGCTGTCGCTTCCCCTTCAATATTTGGATTCGTCGCTAAAATCACTTCTTGAACCGTTTCATCTTGAAGACGTCTAAGCAATTCAGCAATTTTAATATCTTCCGGTCCAATTCCTTCCATAGGTGAAATCGCTCCATGTAACACATGATACAACCCATTATATTCTTTCATTTTTTCCATAGCAATCACGTCTTTCGGGTCTTGAACAACACAAATGATCGAACGATCTCGCTTGTCATCCTCACAAATATAACAAGGATCTTTATCGGTAATATGGCCACACGATGAACAATACGTTAAATTTCTTTTTGCATTTACAAGCGCTTTTGCAAAATCTAATACGACATCTTCTTTCATATTTAACACAAAAAACGCCAGACGGACGGCCGTCTTCGGCCCGATGCCTGGCAATTTCATAAAGCTGTCGATCAATTTCGATATCGGCTCTGGGTAGTACATAGTAGCCTCCTAGAATAATCCTGGTATATTCAATCCTTTTGTAAACTGTCCCATTGTTTGGGCAGTTAACTCATCAACTTTTTTTAACGCATCATTCGTTGCAGCAAGCACTAAATCTTGCAACATATCGATATCTTCTGGATCAACGACCTCCTCTTTAATTTTCACTTCTAAAATTTGTTTATGACCATTGGCAATAACGGTAACCATTCCACCGCCTGCTGTTCCTTCAACTGTTTTTTCTGCTAATTCTGCTTGTGCTTTCTCCATATCTTTTTGCATCTTTTGCATTTGCTTCATCATCTTTTGCATATTTCCCATTCCACGCATCATTTTCATCATTCCTCCATTATTCTTTAATTTCAATTAAGTTTTCACCAAACCACTTTTTCGCTTCTGAAATGAATGGATCTTCTTGTTCATGTTGTTCATCCCCATTTGTTTGTTGGCGAATGAACTGCTCTCGAATTTGAAGCCATTCACTTTCAGGAACAGGAATCGTATCAAGTTTCTTTCCCGTTAACTCAAATAATACGTGCTCTAAATTATCTTTAACATAGTTACTATTATCAGCAACCATCTTACAATGAATTTCATATTTAAATTTTAACACAAAAGCTGCGCCACTTGCTGCTACAGGTTCACTCTCTTGTAATAATGCCGCATGTGACACTTTATTTTGCTTTTTTAACGTCTCAAGCACATGTGGCCAATTTCCTTTAATAAGAGATAAATGCTGATGTGTTGCTTGGCGAAGCACTTCATGAATGCGTCCTATCGGTATTTTATAGTCTGTCCGAATACTTTTCCCTGTTTTTTTCACCGATTCACTTGTTTCTGAAGCAGAGGGCTTTACACCTGTCTCTTGTAGCCTTGCTAATTGTTCTTCTAACTGTTTCACCTTCTCTTCTAAGGCCGGAGAAAGCGAAGTTTTGATTACTCGTTCCTCCTCATAACAAAGCTTCACAATCGCAACTTCCATATGCACGCGCGGATGGTTCGTTAGGCGCATATCTTGTTGACTTTTACTTAACAAATCGATCGCTTCATATATAAGCGATGTTGGAATCATGTCAGAAAGCTCACGAAATCGTTCATCAACGAGCACACGATGCGTCACATCCTCTAGTTGAGGGGCCGCTTTATATAAAAGCATATCTCGATAATAGTAAATTAAATCTTCCACAAGACGATTCGGGTCTTTCCCTTGTTCCATTAAATGTTGAAAAAGACGCAACGCCTCAACGGTCTTTTTTTCATATATCGCGTAAATTAAATCTGCAATTTTTCGTTGTGAAACTGCACCTGTAACCGCTAACACATCTTCCAGTAACACACGATTGTCACTAAAAGAAATGGCTTGATCGAGCAAACTTAACGCATCACGCATTCCGCCATCAGCAGCACGTGCGATCGCAAATAGTGCTTCTTCCTCTACGTCTATACCTTCTTCTGCAACAACCGTTTTTAACCGAGAGACAATTGACTTTAACTCAATGCGTCGAAAATCAAATCGTTGACATCGCGAAACGATTGTTAAAGGAATTTTATGTGGTTCCGTTGTTGCTAAAATGAAAATCACATGTTTCGGAGGCTCTTCCAACGTTTTTAATAACGCATTAAACGCCCCGATGGATAACATATGCACTTCATCAATAATATACACTTTATACGGCGCTGACGTTGGAGCAAATTTCACCTTCTCCCGAATGTCGCGAATTTCATCCACTCCGTTATTTGATGCTGCGTCAATCTCTAACACATCAGAAATCGAACCGTTCGTAATGCCTAAACAAGTCGGACATTCGTTGCATGGCTCTGCTGTTGGACGATGCTCGCAGTTTACCGCTTTAGCAAAAATTTTAGCTATACTCGTTTTCCCTGTCCCACGCGGACCTGAAAATAAATATGCATGTGAAATCTTTTGTTGAAGCAGGGCATTTTGCAACGTTTTTGTCACGTGTTCTTGACCGACTACATCCTTAAAACTTTGCGGTCGAAAAACACGATATAAAGCTTTATAACTCACGAAACTGCCCTCCTCTTTGCTCATATCCCATTCATTATATCATTAAAAAACATACGAAAAAAGCACTTGCCTTTTGAGCAAGTGCTTGTGTGCCGAAATATGTAAATTGCCGTGCACCTTCTGTCGACTAGCTGCCATAGACGTTACTAGAGTAGTTAGCTCAGTTCAGGCACCCCTGCGGCACATGGGAGCGTCCGCTTACTGCTGCTTCCTTCCGGACCTGACAGGGTTCACGGATTCCCATTGCGCAGGACCCAAACGTCAACACCACTTACTCTAGGCAGACTCTACAGCAAACTAGCCTAAAGAAGGAATTCAGCCTCGCTAGAGCGGATTGCGAGTACAGGGCACCGCTACCTCCCCGCTTAGCACGGCAATGCGTTATCGCTAACGCAAGTATAAGTATATCTCTTTTTCATATAAATTGCAATGACTACACAATGGAATTTAATTGGAATTCGCTCTATTTTTTTCTTCCTTTTTTTGTTGACGTAAACGCCGAAAAAATTCGCTCAGCATTCCACCACATTGTTCAGCTAACACCCCGCTCACAACTTCCACTTGATGATTAAAGCGTGGCTCTTGCAATAAATTCATTAATGTTCCGGCACATCCTCCTTTCGGATCGCTCGCCCCAAACACAACCCGCTTGATGCGGGAAAGAACAATCGCTCCAGCACACATCGCACAAGGTTCTAACGTCACATACAGCGTTGCTTCTTCTAATCGCCACGTCCCTAGTTTTCGACACGCTTCATCGATAGCTAAAAGCTCCGCATGTGCAATTGATCGTTGATCTCGTTCACGTAAATTGTGAGCTCGCGCAATCACTTCATCGTTATATACAACAACTGCACCAATTGGCACTTCTCCGATGTTCTCCGCCTTTTTTGCTTCTTCAATAGCTAAATGCATGTAATACTCATCATTTCTCATTTTTGAAACTCCCGTACTTTTTATCATCTATAAGAGTATATCAAAATAAAAAAGCAACATACAGACGAATCGTTTTATGTTAAAATAAATTTTGTCTGTCTACACAGACGGTTTCACCTGAAGGAGGTTACACAATGTCCCACGTGCCCTTTATTACTGTTGAAGGTCCAATCGGTGTTGGAAAAACATCATTAGCAAAGGTCATTTCAGACTATTTTCAATATGAATTGTTAAAAGAAATTGTTGATGAGAATCCTTTTTTAGGTAAATTTTACGAAAACATCGAAGAGTGGAGCTTCCAAACGGAGATGTTTTTTCTATGCAATCGTTACAAACAGCTAGAAGATGTCGAAAAAAAGTTTTTAAGCAATGGGAAACCGGTTGTAGCTGACTATCATATTTTCAAAAACTTAATCTTTGCTAGACAAACTTTAAAGGGAAAACAATACGAAAAATATGTGCAAATTTATGACATTTTAACGAACGACATGCCAAAACCGAATGTCGTCATTTATTTGCATGCTTCATTACACACGTTGCTCAAACGTATCGCCTTGCGAGGTCGCGAATTTGAAAAAAACATTGATCCGAACTATTTACAACAATTATCACATGCTTACGAACAAGCAATGGAGCAATTTGAACAAGCTCACCCTCACATTCCTGTATTACGGTTTAACGGAGATGAACTCGATTTCGTTCATCGTGACCAAGACCGATTTTTTATTTTAAACGAACTGCAATCTGTTCTTAAAAGGAGCTTAGAACAATGAATTTACGAGAAAAATATCATATTCCAAGCGATGCTGTTATTACCATTGCCGGAACGGTTGGTGTAGGAAAATCAACAATGACAAAAGCGTTAGCTGATGCACTTCAATTCCGCACCTCTTTTGAAAAGGTAGACACAAACCCTTATTTAGATAAATTTTATGCTGATTTTAAACGTTGGAGTTTCCATCTTCAAATTTATTTTCTTGCAGAACGATTTAAAGAACAAAAACGTATTTTCGAATATGGTGGAGGATTTGTTCAAGACCGATCCATTTACGAGGATACTGGCATTTTTGCAAAAATGCATTTTGAAAAAGGGACGATGTCAAAAGTCGATTATGAAACATATACAAGTTTATTTGAAGCGATGGTCATGACACCTTATTTCCCACACCCTGATTTACTTATTTACTTAGAAGGAAGTTTTGAGGAAATCATTAAGCGCATTCGTGAACGCGGTCGCCCAATGGAACAACAAACACCGATTGAATATTGGAAAGAAATGTACGAAAGATATGAGAGATGGATCAACAGTTTTAATGCTTGTCCTGTTTTGCGCATTAACATTAATGAATACGATATTATTCGCGATGCCCAATCGATTGAGCCGATCGTCGCAAAAATTGGTTACATGATCGAACAATATCGCAAATTAAAAAAATAAGGATGCCCTCGCTTCATTTCGGGCATCCTTTCGTTTTGCTTATATAAAACAAAAATTCGTTACAATATGTAACGAATTATTCAATAAACAATCTCCATTTTATGCGCTGTGGTTTTGTGAACATTCGAATGGTGGCGGAGGAGGAGGGATTCGAACCCCCGCGCGCCTTTCGACGCCTCTCGGTTTTCAAGACCGACCCCTTCAGCCAGACTTGGGTACTCCTCCGTATCGACATGTATTAATCTATCATAATCATTATCCTATGTCAACACTTTTTATAAAAAAAGGGGAGGGCATTCTCCCCTTATGCAATGACTTCTTTTCCTCCCATGTATGGGCGAAGCACTTCCGGAATAACGACAGTTCCATCTTCTTGTTGATAATTTTCCAAAATCGCTGCAACTGTTCGTCCAATGGCTAAACCAGATCCATTTAACGTATGCACATGTTCTGGCTTCGCTTTTGGATCTCGACGGAAACGAATGTTTGCACGGCGAGCTTGGAACGCTTCAAAATTGCTGCAAGAAGAAATTTCTCGATACGTACCATAGCTTGGCAACCATACTTCAATGTCATATTTTTTCGCTGCAGTAAAGCCTAGATCAGCTGTACACATACTCATCACACGATACGGCAAACCTAATAATTGTAAAATACGTTCCGCATCATTTGTTAACTTTTCGAGTTCTTCATAAGAATCTTCCGGTTTTACAAATTTGACAAGCTCTACCTTGTTAAACTGATGCTGACGAATTAATCCGCGCGTATCTCTTCCTGCCGATCCCGCTTCTGAACGGAAACATGCGCTATAAGCAGCATATTTAATTGGCAAATCGTCCGCTGATAAAATTTCATCGCGATGTAAGTTAGTCACAGGAACTTCTGCTGTTGGAATTAAAAAGTAATCTTCACTCTCGATCCGGAACGCATCTTCCTCAAACTTCGGAAGCTGCCCTGTTCCTGTCATACTTGTTCGATTCACAATGTACGGTGGTAAAACTTCTTCATATCCGTGCTGTTCAACATGTACGTCTAACATAAAGTTAATTAACGCACGTTCCAATCGTGCTCCAAGGCCTTTATAAAACACAAATCGACTTCCTGTTACTTTTGCTGCGCGTTCAAAATCTAAAATTCCAAGCCGATCCGCAATTTCCCAATGTGGTTTCGGTTCAAAAGAAAATGAACGTGGCTCTCCCCATTTACGAATTTCTACATTGTCATCTTCTGATTCGCCAATCGGCACAGAGTCATGCGGAACGTTTGGGATTGATAAAAGCAACGTCTCAAGCTGTTGTTCCACTTCTCGCAATTCATCATCAAGCACTTTAATGCGATCGCCAACTTCACGCATTTCAGCAATCAGATGGTCTGCGTCTTTTTTCTCACGCTTTAAGATGGCAATTTGTTGTGACACATCGTTTCGCTTATTTTTCAATTCCTCCGCTTGCGCAATTAATTCACGGCGACGACGATCGAGCTGCTCGAATTGTTCAAAATCCGTTAAGTCCTCGCCACGATGCTGAAGTTTTTGTTTTACTTCCTCAAAATTGGCACGTAGAAATTTTAAGTCTAACATCGTCATTCCTCCTTTTTGATTTATGAAACAAAAAACTCCCGTCCCAAAAGAAAGGGACGAGAGTATTCCCGCGTTGCCACCCTAGTTGAAGACGTGCGTCTTCCACTCGAGACATGTAACGGTTCTCACCGGAAATGCCTACTAACTTCACGCGTTCAGCATTTCGCTCCAGGATGGATTCACAAGTCATTCCTGCCGATTCACACCAGCCATCGGCTCTCTGAAAGGAAGAGGGCTTGTTACTAGTTCCTGTCATCGCTTTTTCTTTATATCATTTTCTTGGAAATAATGTACTATAAGTTTAAACAAAATGCAACCTGTTTATTCTTTCGCTTCTTTAACCATGTTTATAAAATATTGTGTCATGCGATGATCGTCCGTTAATTCTGGATGAAACGAACATCCTAAAAATTGTCCTTGTCTTGCCGCGACAATACGGTCCTCATATGTCGCAAGGACATCAACGTCGTCTCCTACGGACACAATGTGCGGAGCTCGAATAAATACACCAATAAAATCGTCCGCAACACCTTTAATTGTTAAAGATGCTTCAAAACTTTCGCGTTGGCGTCCGAATGAGTTGCGTTCGACTGTAATATCCATTAAACCAAGGTGTGGTTCATCGTAACCAACAATTTTTTTGGCTAAAATAATCAAGCCTGCACACGTTCCAAACATTGGCTTTCCTTCACGCGCGAATTGCTTCAGCGGTTCCATAAACCCGTATTTGTCCATTAAACGACGCATCGTCGTACTTTCGCCGCCTGGAATAATAAGGCCATCAATATGTGCCAGTTGCTCCACCTTTTTAACAACTACCGCTTCGGCACCACACGCTTCAATTGAACGTACGTGTTCACGTACGGCTCCTTGCAATCCGAGTACCCCTATTTTCGTCATATTCATTGCTCCTTTATATTACCATCCACGTTCTTGCATCCGTTGTTCAGGAAGCAACGAAGAAATATCAATCCCTTTCATCGCTCCACCTAGTCCTTTTGATAAATGAGCAATTAATTCATAATCTTCGAAATGAGTTGTCGCTTCAACGATAGCACGCGCATATTTTTCAGGGTTTTCTGATTTAAAAATACCTGAACCGACAAATACACCGTCAGCACCTAAATGCATCATTAACGCGGCATCTGCTGGTGTTGCGACACCACCTGCTGCAAAGTTAACGACAGGAAGACGACCAAGACGTTTAATTTCTAACAGCACTTCAAATGGTGCGCCTAAGTTTTTTGCCTCTGTCATTAACTCATCTTCGCTCATGCTAACAACTTTGCGCACTTGAGCATTGACTTTTCGCATATGGCGAACAGCTTCGACAATATTTCCTGTTCCCGGTTCACCTTTTGTGCGAAGCATAGATGCCCCTTCAGCAATGCGACGAGCCGCTTCACCTAAATCACGACAACCGCATACGAACGGTACAGTAAATTGACGTTTATCAATATGAAATTCTTCATCTGCCGGCGTCAACACTTCGCTCTCGTCGATGTAATCTACACCAAGCGCCTCTAATACACGCGCTTCAACATAATGACCGATACGCGCCTTCGCCATGACTGGAATCGATACTGCTTTCATCACTTCTTCAATCACAGTCGGATCAGCCATGCGTGCAACGCCACCTGCTGCACGAATATCCGCTGGAACACGCTCAAGAGCCATAACAGCTACTGCACCTGCTGCTTCAGCAATTTTCGCTTGTTCTGCGTTCACGACGTCCATAATGACGCCACCTTTTTGCATTTCCGCCATTCCGCGTTTTACACGTTCTGTACCTGTAACCGCCACCGTTCATTCCTCCCATTATGTATATCGTTATTGTGATATTGTACTGAAAAATCAATCCAGCGACAACTATTCATCACTGCAGTACACTATCCATATTCTAGCATACGTTTTTACTACGTAAAAGTATAGAAACACTAACTACATTTTTTTATTTTAACTCAATTTTTTTAAAAATCACAATAAAAATTTTAAAGCCCTCTAAAAAGAGAGCTTTAAAATAATCCTTTCATCGCATTTGAAGCACCATTCCAAATATCACTGAACAATTCGCCAATCGCTCGCATCGCCAAAACGAAACCATTTGCTTTTTCTACAGCTCGCTTTGTTACGATCTCTACCTTTTCTCCTTCTTTTGTTAAGTAACCATAATCTGTTCCTTCATATTTCACGTACATATATCCTACTTTTTGTCCTTTTTTCACAGGAGCTGTTAACGTTTCTTTTTCAATGACGACAACAGGCTTATATTTTTTTTCTTCCCCTCGCTTAATGACAAGCGACAATGGTTGTTTTGTTGCAATGGCAACTTCTTTTTCTTTTCCTTTCTTTACTGCTACTGTTTTATGTTTTTTTGTAATATAACCTTTTGGATACAATTGTTGCACCGTATAGTTGCTAAACGCGTAATCCAGCATTTTTCTCGTCTGTTCAAAGCGCGATAAATGCGTACCTTTTCCATTCGTTTTCGCATTCATCACAACGGTAATAAAGCGCATGCCATTTCGCTCTGCTGTACCTGTAAAACAATATCCTGCAAATTCTGTATATCCCGTTTTAATCCCATCGACACCTTCGTATGCTGCAACAAGTCCCGGGAGCATCCAGTTCCAGTTATCCATTTTAATTTGGTCATCTGTTCCTTCTCGGAAATACTTACGAGGAATACTTGCTGTTTCTAAAATTTCTGGGAACTCATGATATAAATGATATGCTAATGTCGCTACAGCACGAGCAGACATCACATTTTCTTCGTTATCTCCGCTACCTGCAGGGTGCAATCCTCCTAAATCTTTGTTATTTAACCCTGTTGCATTGACAAACTTGTAATCTTTTAATTCTAACTCTTTCGCTTTTTCATTCATCATTTTAACGAAATTTGTTTCCGAACCACCAACAATTTCTGCAATAGCAACTGTCGCCCCGTTTGCTGAGTAAATCGCCATCGCTTCATACAGTTCACGCACTGTATATTTCCCATCTTTTCTCAACGGAACATTCGATAAATCGCGCTTTTGGGAAATTTGATATACATACTCACTTACTGCATATTCTTGATCCCATTTTACGCGCCCTTCATGAATAGCCTCTAGCAACAAGTATTCCGTCATCATTTTTGTCATACTAGCAATTCCTAAAACCGCATCAATGTTTTTTTGATATAAAATCTTCCCCGTCTCCGCTTCAACAAGAATAGCGGCATCTGCTTCAATATTTAGTACGTCTTCTTCCGCTTTTATATTTTGCGGTAAAGTCACCATAAATAAGAACATTGCTGCGATGGAAATGATGAAGCTCTTGTACCATGTTTTCACGCTCAAACCCTCCAACTCTGTTTTACATAACCGTTATTTTAACATACTCTTGTAAAAAAAAATAGACAGAGGAATCTTCCACCTCTGTCTAGTTGTTATTACATGAATGAGTAGTTTGGAGCTTCTTTCGTAATTTGAACATCGTGAGGGTGACTTTCTCTTAATCCTGCTCCAGTCATGCGCACAAATTGCGTTTTTTCTCGCAATTCTTCTAAGTTTTTCGTGCCACAGTAACCCATTCCTGCACGCAATCCCCCAACAAGTTGATAAATCGTATCGGCAAGCGGTCCTTTATAAGGTACTCGTCCTTCAATACCTTCTGGAACAAATTTTTTATTATCTTCTTGGAAGTAACGATCTTTACTTCCTTTCTCCATCGCTCCCACTGAGCCCATCCCACGATATACTTTAAATCGTCTACCTTGGTAAATTTCTGTTTCTCCAGGGCTTTCAGACACGCCTGCAAGCAAGCTACCGAGCATAACAGCATGTCCACCAGCTGCTAAAGCTTTTACGATATCACCAGAATATTTAATTCCTCCATCAGCAATAATAGCTACACCGTATTTTCGCGCTTCTGTTGCACAGTCATAAATCGCTGTAATTTGTGGCACGCCGACACCTGCGACAACCCGTGTCGTACAGATGGATCCTGGACCAATGCCAACTTTAATAATGTTCGCTCCTGCTTCAATTAAGTCGCGCGTCGCCTCTGCTGTCGCGACATTTCCTGCGATAATATTTAAAGTTGGATACGTGTCGCGAATTTTCCGTACCGTCTCAAGTACACCTTTAGAATGACCATGCGCTGTATCAACTACAATAACATCGACATTGGCTTCCACAAGCTTTTTCACACGCAACATCGTATCTGCAGTCACTCCAACAGCTGCTCCAACGAGAAGACGTCCTTTCGCGTCTTTTGCTGCGTTTGGAAATTCAATCACTTTTTCAATATCTTTAATCGTGATAAGTCCCTTTAACACACCTTGATCATCAACGAGAGGGAGTTTTTCAATTTTGTACTTTTGCAAAATTTTTTCCGCTTCTTCTAATGTTGTTCCAACAGGGGCAGTAATTAAGTTTTCTTTTGTCATCACATCAGAAATTTTCATTGAGTAATCTTGAATAAAGCGTAAATCGCGATTCGTAATAATTCCAACGAGCTTTTGTTCTTCCGCATTGTTGACGATCGGAACACCTGAAATCCGATATTTACTCATTAAATGTTCCGCGTCATATACTTGATGTTCAGGAGTTAAAAAGAAAGGATCCGTAATTACACCGCTTTCAGAACGTTTTACTTTATCGACTTGTTCCGCCTGTTGTTCAATTGACATGTTTTTATGAATAATTCCTAATCCTCCTTGGCGTGCCATTGCAATCGCCATTTCCGCTTCGGTTACCGTATCCATTCCTGCACTAATAATCGGGATATTCAATTTTAACGTTTTACTTAGTTCAACTGTTAAATCGACATCACGAGGCAACACTTCTGACTTGGCTGGGATTAAAAGGACGTCATCAAATGTTAATCCTTCTTTCGCAAATTTTGTTTCCCACATTGTTTTTCCCCCTCACTTTGGAAATATTAATTAGTAGAGTATCAACTTCGCTTTTTTCTGTCAAGAAAACACGAAAATGTTAGATAATTCGATCAATTGTATAAGGAGAATATACGATGTGGGAAGTATTTTACTCATCTAATTTTGTACATCAATTTTTAATTGAACGCTATAAACAAGAAGGACGAGAGGACGCTGAAAAGAAAAGTTACGACAATTGTTATCCATTTATGTACTACTTACAACATGGAAAAAAGTTTTATGATACGGCTCATGAAGCGCCGTTGGCTATCAAACCTGTTTTATTATTTTATGGGAATGTACAGCTTCTTAAAGCGTGTTTATTAACAATTCACCCTGATTATCCAGAATCATCATCAGTTTTAGCACATGGAGTATCGACGAGAAAAAGAAAAAAACAAAACTACGATTTTTTTAAAGACGAAGTAAAAATTCAAAAGCACGGGTTGTTTACTTATTTTTCTGAAAAAATGTTTCATGTGAAACACGCATACGGGGAAAAGTTTTGTATGGGGCAATTACTGCAACAAATTGAAGAACTAAATCCCTTATTTGATCTATATTTTAAACAACAAAATGAACGAAGCAAACAAATTCACGAAATCGTTGCTCACTATTTATTGCTTTATAATTTAAGTATGATTTGTCGCTATGAAACGGAATGGTGGTATGATCTCCTCCATAGTTATTCAAATGACGCATACCCTTTTATTGTACAGTTTTTAGACGTAACGGAACGAAAAGTACCGAGATATTTATATCATTATTTGCTACATAACAACAAAGACCAAGACTAAATCGTCTTGGTCTTCTCTTTGCCCGGCAACGTCCTACTCTCGCAGGCGGTGTCCCGCCAACTACCATCGGCGCTGGAGAGCTTAACTTCCGTGT
>NZ_RXXX01000054.1:0-13490 GCF_011006755.1 Anoxybacillus sp. MB8 | reverse complement strand
CCCACCCTCTCCCATTTATGGGAACTCTGATTCTAAAAGTGGCTCACTTTTGAAGTGATCGCTCTGGCTCAATTTATTATTGACAAAAACATCTGTGAAAATAGGAAATAAAACATATTACGGGAATGGATTCATAAAATTATCATAAAAAGGTGGGATATGAATGTTCAAATTTAAACGGGTTATATCCATTCTATTGACTTTAATTCTTCTTATTGGAATAATACCAGAAAATAGTAAAGTATTAGCAGATGAGATAACAGACACCTCAACACAAACGGATGGAGTAAATGAAGAAAATATTACAGTTGTACAAAATAACGAGAAAACATTAGAGA
Source organism: Anoxybacillus sp. MB8 (assembly GCF_011006755.1). Lineage (NCBI taxonomy): Bacteria > Bacillati > Bacillota > Bacilli > Caryophanales > Anoxybacillaceae > Anoxybacillus > Anoxybacillus sp. MB8. The sequence continues at coordinate 13,152 of NZ_RXXX01000054.1, read as the reverse complement.
TTCAGAGTGAAGTTTCAATTGATGGTATATCAGATGGGAGTAACGATGATACAACAAATACAGTTACTGACAGTGTAACAGATGGAACTATTGATGGTGCAACAAATGTTACTGACGATGGGCATGCCATTGTCTCTCTATCTATGGATAAAGATACGAGGGAATTTACAGTGAAATCTGTAGAAACAGATTCTGAAGGAAACCAAGTAGAGAAAGAATACAAGGTAGATGTACAACAAGCTACAGAAAATGGAATAGTCGCCACATTTGTAGATACGAATACAGGTGAAAAATATGAAATAAATACAAATGAATTGCATGCATCTTTTGCATTCCTGATTCCAATCGCTGTAGTTGTAGGTGAAGCTCTATTAGAACATTTAATTGCTCTCGGTCTTGCATTTGTGATGGCAGGGGTAACTTATACTTTAGCATCTGAGATAGCTCCAACATTACGAAATAAGAATTATGACCATTATGCAGCTTATCTAAAAACAAAGGAAGGAGTATATATTGGTAACCCTATCTCTTTGAGTGAAGCAATAAGCAGGTTGAACGGAAAAGATTTCGAAACTAATAACGTTTGGTCAAAGTCAAGTGGATTAGCAAAAAAAGTAGCTAAGGAGGCTGGCGGTGGTAGAGATCCAGTTTTTGACTCACCACATGGATCTTATCCTAAATTTTTACCTCATTTCCACAAATGGAATCGTTCCGGAGGTCATTCATTCTACTCATACTAAAAACGGAGGGATATAATGATTCTATCATTTAATGATTTTGATGAACTTGAAGCTCATAAAAAATACAAACAATTGAACCTTCCTAAATTTAATCTAACCCAAATTGATAATATTCTAAAAACTAAATATAATGCTGAAGAAGTGGATATCAAATTATTTCCAGAACTACAAAATGATCCTTATTTTAATTCTTCTTATGTGACAAAATGTTATGCCATACACGATCCAGAAGTTTTAAAAAATTTGTTCAGTGAAGAAGAGAAAAAAGATCATTTAGAATTTATGAGATTGAATGGAGTATTTAATAAGAAGATAGATCATTCAGTAGTTGAAGATCGATTACATGCTATAGGTCAAGGAAGTTTACTCTATATATTTTTTCAAAGCCCTGACGGAACATATCTAGGCTCATTTCTCTCGACTCATGGACAATGTGAAAAGATATCCCATGAATTAATTGCGTTCAAAGGAATAGAGCCTGAAAACTGTATCATCGGAAACGTAGATTACAAGCTATATCTTTTTTCCCTTGTCAAAGCAGGATATATTGATATGTAAGTAAACGTCAAATAGCCCCTGCCTTTTGGAATGTCGAGGCTTGGGGTATTATCATTATTTAGTTAGTAGATGAAAAGCAATACATGAAACAGGGAGTATGATTGGCCAAGGAAGCACCTGCTCCAATGCGTTCGTGTCTGACAAATTCATATTTGGAAGTTGTCCAAAAAGATAGTGAAGCCCGTGGTGTTAGTTGGGTGCTAGCACTTAACTAACACCATGGGTAAAATTATTTTTCATACAAAGGAATGTAATTCGAATGATTAGAACTGTTGCTTTCGTCTTGGGTATTTTACTCTTGATTGGTTGCACGGGAACAAAGTCTTTTGAAGGAACGCCTTTATAGTATTGGAGAAAATTATTTTGTCGTGGACTGTTCCCATGAAGTAAAGAAAAGGAAAAATAACGTAGAGGATATAAGCTATCTTTGTACAGTCCGAATCACAGATCAAACAAAATTCAGTGATGAAGATGGCAACAAATGAAGTGTTGACGACTTTACGGAAGAAGTAACTGTGAAAGTCATTCTTGCCACTCCTCAGACTATGAGTCAAAGTAAAGAAAGCAGAGACATTGAGGCTAGGGAGATTATATTGCTTAATCAATAGAAAAATTGTCCGTTCGGTCACAGATTGGAAGAAAAGGGGACAGTCAAAACAGCGTAGGAGTTTGCCACTCTTTTTCTTTTATCCAGATGATAAAGGAAGTGAGTTATGAAACTATTTTTCAAAAAAGTTTTCCTGTCGATTGTGTTGTTTTCCTTAGCGCTTTCGCTATTCAGTTCATGGTCGTTTACGTGGGCTGTTTTTCCGTTTGCGTTGTTGCTCATTTTGCTTGTTTGTATAGTGACAGAGAGTGTTCTTTTGTTTTTCGATAAGAAATTTCATTCGGCAGTCGTTTTTATCATTGCAACGCTTGTATCCATTCCGTTTTATCCGTCTGTTGCCTTTGTCGTACCGATTTACATCGGAGCGGTTGGATACGATATCGGAAGAAGATTATTTGCAGAAGGCTAGCTTTATTATTTCCACCATCCCATATGGGGTGGTTTTTTATTTCTTTATGTACAATTTATTCTAAAAAAGGATTGACATATTTTTTTTTATGATTATTTCGTAAAATATTCTTTCGTTAGGAGGGATACCATGAATAAAATACAAAAAGCTGCACATTGGGTTGTCAGTTCTATTGCTGATGATTTGAGAAGTAATACGATTTCTAATGTCGTTGGGATGGCTACAGGTGGGATAGGTAATGGAGTGAGAGCATATAAAGCTGCAACTACAGGATTCACTATGTTAGAAAGAAAAGTGGCTTCAGAAACGGCAAAAGGAGCCGCAAAAGGTACAGTAGCAGGATATTTCGCCGGAAGTTATGTAATAGGCAGTATGAACAAAGTTGCTGCAGTAGAAAAATGGTTTGACAGTACAAAAGTAGGCAAAGCAATTGATGACGGCATAACAAAAGTGGAAAATAAACTTCATAAATTAATTGGCGGTGGTCGTTATTAAGTTATTTAGTGTAAATAGTTGCACTGAACTTGACCGTGAGCGTAATCCTATAGAGATAAAAAAAGTTTTTACTCCACTTGACAAATACTGTATCATTCATTGTGTTATTTCACATGTTGAAAAAACTGATAGATTTGTTGAAATGATATGGTATCATCCACATGGAGAAGCAGTTTTTAGGATTAAGATAGAACTTGACCGAAAAAAAACGATACAAAAAGTATTTTCAATTGTGGATTTTTCTTTTTTTCTTCATTGGGATAAACCAGATGGTATTTGGAAAATTCGTATCATGCCCTTCAATCTAGAGTACGATTTAGAAATAAAAACATTTGGTTTTCGAGTTAACGATGTTTTATCTACTTATGACTTCAGAGTGTGAAAGAGGAAATAACATGAAAAAAAGTTACATTGCTTTCTTTGCATTTCTTGTATGTCTTTTGTATATTAGTTGGTCTAAAGAAGGTTGGAAAGGCATTTTACTTCTTTTTTTAAAAGGTATTGTTATTTTTTTTATTATTTACGTTGTCGTATTTGTTATTGTATGGTCGATTATGAAGTTGGTTGGTTTTTTAAAAAGACGTTTGCAATAAATGATACGTTGCACAAAATATTTTTCGAACGGTTCCACCATCCCATCTGGGGTGGTTTTTTGTTATACTTGTTTCATCGATACATAGAAAGGATAACGAGTGATGGAACGAGAACATTTGTTGTTGATTGACGGAATGGCGTTATTGTTTCGGTCGTTTTATGCGACAGCGCCGAGATGGATGATGAATAGCCGTGGGGTGCCGACGAATGCGGTATATGGGGTAGTAAAGCATATTGAAGCGGCGACAAATGCGCTTCAACCGACGCATGTCGTCTGTTGTTGGGATATGGGAAGTACGACGTTTCGCACGGAATGGTTTCCGGACTATAAGGCGAATCGTGGCGAGCCGCCGCATGAATTAATTCCGCAGTTTGATTTGGCAAAAGAAGTGGTCGCGATGTTAGGTATTCCGAATATCGGTGTGCTCGGTGCCGAAGCGGACGATTGCATCGGCTCGCTTGTGAAGAAATATTGTGAGGAGATGCGCATTTCGATTATGACCGGAGATCGTGATTTATTTCAGCTTCTTTCCGAGCGTGTCACGGTTTACTTATTGGCTAAAGGAATCGGCAACTATGAAGCGTATACGCTCGACCGTTTTATTGAAGAAAAAGGGATTCAGCCACAGCAACTTATTGATGTCAAAGCGCTCATGGGGGACCCGAGTGACAATTATCCAGGTGTACGTGGCATTGGAGAAAAACAAGCGGTTAAACTCATTCAACAATATGGATCAATTGAAGGAATCATCGCAAATTTAGCGAACTTAACAAAAGCGCAACAACAAAAAATAACAACACATCTCGACTTGCTTCATTTATCGCGCAAACTGGCAGCCATTCATTGTGACATTCCGATTCAATTAGAGTTGGAAGAGGCGAAATGGCATGATGAGCGTAAGCGGTTTGCGGAAGTGTTAGAAGCGATTCGGTAAGAGGTGAATACGGTTGAAAACATTAAAAGGAAAAAAGGCAGTAGTCACAGGGGTGAGCCGGAAACATGGAATCGGTGCGGCAATTTGTGAGGCGCTAGCCGAAGCAGGGGCAGATATTTTTTTCACGTACTGGAGCGCATACGACCGTACGATGCCGTGGGGGATGGAGCAAGACGAACCGCTTCACATTCAACGAAAGCTAGAAGCGCTCGGTGTCGTGTGCCATTCCTTCGAGCTCGATTTATCTAAAGAAGAAGCACCGCAAGTATTGCTCGATAAGGTGTGCGAGGTGTTTGGTGTACCGGATATTTTAGTAAACAACGCTTGCTATTCTGTTTCGCTTCCGTATTCATCGTTAACAAGCGAAATGCTCGACCGACACTATTTTGTCAATGTCAGAGCGCCAATCATGTTAAGTGTGGCATTTGCCAATATGTTTGAAAAGCCACAAGGTGGACGAATTATTATGATGACATCGGGGCAGTCGCTTGGTCCAATGCCGGGAGAAAGCGCATATGTGGCAACAAAAGGGGCGATCGATGCGTTTGTCAAAACGTTCGCCGTCGAAGTAGCCGAAAAAAAGATAACCGTAAACGCCATCAACCCAGGACCTACCGATACAGGATGGATGAACGAAGAACTAAAACAGTACCTTCTTTCGAAATTTCCGTTCGGTCGAATCGGCACACCAAACGATGCTGCGCGTCTCGTTCGCTTTCTAGCAAGCGACGAAGCAGAATGGATTACTGGACAGATCATCCATTCGGAAGGCGGATTTGTGCGGGGATGAAGCGTAGTGGATTTCGCATAAAATGGTGGCGAGTTGCTCTCCTTATTATACTTAAGATGGAGAACTGGAGGATTGCAGGCTGTTTTTTCATTTTTAGTAACAGGTGTTTTTCTTATTATCGTTACTTTCTTCATCGCATGGCCTATTGTCTGATTGCTCCTTTTCTTTCAAAAGAGATTTTAACCAGCCCCACGCGGAGGCTGGCTTTTGTATATGTGCTATTGGTTTAGGAAATACTTTTCAATATCATCAAGCATATGGTTCGCCGCCAGAACCCCACCGGCTGTATTCCAAATGGCGTCACTCACTTTGTACACTTTTCCTTGTTTCGCTACGTTTAAATTTTTGAAAAGCGGATCGTTAATCCATTCATCTTCTACTTTTGTCGCTGCTCCATCTCCTTCTTCATATGTGAAATAAAAGAGAATATCGCCATCCATTGCTGGAATTCGTTCTTTCGTTACACCTTTTTCCGCAAAATCGTTGATATTTTGTGACTCAGGGCGTGCAAATCCTAATTGATCTAAAATAACGCCAGAGAAGGAGTCTTTGTGATAGATGCGTACATCACCAGCTAGAAAGCGGACGATGGAAACTTTCATCTGTAGCTTGTCTCCTAACTTCGCTTTCAAATCTTCAATACGTTGGTCGTACGCGGCCATGATTTCTTTTCCTTTTTCTTCTTTATTGACTGCTTTTGCATAGAGCATGAAGTTTTCTTTCCAGTTTCCTTTTAACGTTTCAGAAAAAACAGTTGGAGCAATAGCGTTTAATTGCTCATAAATTTTTTCTTGACGTAGTTTGTTACCAATAATTAGGTCTGGTTTTAATGAAGCGATTGCTTCTAAATTTGGCTCACTTTCCGTTCCAATCTCTTTTACGCCATCCATTTGATCTTTGATATGATCATACCAGGGATCTCCAAGCCACGATTTAACAGCACCGACTGGTTTTACGCCTAATGCTAATAAAGCTTCTGTTCCTTCGTTCGTTAAAATAACAACGCGTTTAGGTGTACCTTTTATTTCAGTTGTGCCCATCGCATGCTCGACTGTATAACTTACAGGTTTTTCTTCATCTTGCTTTGTCGTTGTTTTTTTGCTCGAACCGTTGCAAGCGCTAAGAACGAAAAGAAGAACAAGCATCATTGCTAGCATAAAAGAAAGTTTTTTCATATGTACGCCTCCTATTTGAAAATGATTTTCGTTAACGAATAAAATAATAATATGAATGATAATCATTGTCAATTAAATTATATAATTGAATTATAATTGACTTGCCGAGATTTCAAATAATCTAATAAATTCATTGACACTGATATTCGATATCAAATAGACTTTATATGAGGCTACAAATCATAGTAAGGAGATTATCTACAATGTTAGAAAACAGTACAAAACGGTTGGTTGGACTGCTTTTATTTGTACTTATATTTTTTATTAGTATGTGGATGAGTATCATTTATGGTTACACAGATACAAGCTATCGAACGGCAATCGAGGCGCTGATGAATAAAGGTATTTCTAACGAACATCTTGTTATTAATACGGTTCGTTTGCCACGTGCCCTCATCGGCGCGGCTGTTGGGGCAAGTTTAGCCATGGCAGGGGCACTTATGCAGGCTTTAACTAAAAATCCCCTCGCTTCGCCTGGGATTTTTGGAATTAATGCAGGGGCGGGGTTTCTAATTGTGTTATGTGTAACCTTCTTTCAAGTTAGTTCGCTTCACATGTTCGCATCGCTCGCTTTAATTGGTGCTACACTCGCAGCAATCATTGTATTTATCATCAGTTCAGTTGGAAAAGAAGGGATGACACCGATTAAATTAACGTTAGCAGGAACAGCTGTAGCGACACTTTTTGCTTCTCTTACACAAGGATTGTTAGTTGTAAATGAAAAAGCGTTAGAAGAGGTGTTGTTTTGGTTGGCGGGATCTATTTCAGGACGAAAGTTAGAGATGTTAACTTCTGTTCTTCCTTACTTTCTCATTGCGTGGATTGGTTCTTTTTTATTAGCTTCAAAGATTAACATTATCATGCTAGGAGATGATGTAGCAAAAGGATTGGGACAACGTACGAGCTTTGTCAAGTTAATTATGGCTATTTTTATTGTTTTGTTAGCAGGAAGTTCTGTGGCAGTAGCTGGGCCAATAGGTTTTATAGGAATTATTGTTCCTCATATTGCTCGAGCATTTGTCGGGAATGATCACCGTTGGCTACTTCCGTATTGTGCTTTCATTGGGGGAAGTCTCTTAAACTTTGCAGACATTGGAGCTCGGTATATATTGATGCCGCAAGAAGTGCCTGTCGGAATTATGACGGCATTTATCGGGGTTCCATTTTTTATTTATGTTGCCCGTAGGGGGATTTTAAAATGAGAAAGTACATACCATTTCGAGTGGGAAACAATATTTCATTTTTAATTGACAAAAAAGCGATGACGACTTGCTTAGTGCTACTAATGATTTCTATTTTTTTGTTTCTTCTTAGTACAGGAATTGGAGAAATGTATATTTCCCCAGTAAATGTTATAAACACGCTATTAGGTAGTGGGAGTGAAATGGATGAGATTGTAATTTATTCATTTCGTCTACCTCGAATGATTATCGCCTTTTTTGCGGGAATGTCTTTAGCTGTAGCTGGTGCTATTCTTCAAGGAATGATTCGCAATCCGCTTGCTTCCCCAGATGTACTTGGGATGACAAGTGGCGCAGCCGTAGTCGTTGTTTTATTTTTAACGATATTTAGTGATAAAAATGGATCGCTTATCATTAGTATTCACTGGTTGCCTTTAGGTGCTTTTATAGGGGCCACGATCGCCGTTTTTCTTGTGTATATGCTAGCTTGGAAAAACGGGGTGTCCCCGATTCGTCTCGTCTTGATCGGGATAGGGATATCTGCGCTCATGCAAGCTTTTACTACTATGCTCATGCTCATTGGACCGATTTATCGGGCGAGTCAAGCAAATATTTGGATTACTGGAAGTGTATATGGGGTTTCTTGGAAACAAGTGATGATTTTCATGCCTTGGGCTTTTTTGTTGTTACTTATTAGTTTCATTTCCGCTCGACAAGTAAATATTCAAGAATTAGGTGAGGAGCTCGCGGTTAGCGCAGGTGTTTCTTTGCAAAAACAGCGCTTGTTTCTCCTTTTATTAAGCACGGCGCTAACAGGGGGAGCTGTAGCATTTGTTGGAGGGGTTGGCTTTGTTGGATTGATGGCTCCGCATATGGCACGAAGATTAGTAGGATCTTCTTTTGGAGGGATGCTGCCAATAGCAGCTTTGTTAGGCGGCATTCTCGTATTGCTTGCGGATTTATTGGGACGGACACTGTTTGCTCCACTAGAAATTCCAGCTGGTGTATTTACCGCAGCAATTGGGGCCCCTTATTTTATTTATTTATTGTATAAAAATCGAAATGCGTAGTGAGGTGAAAATATGGGCATTTTACAAACAAAGTCACTTACACTGTCTTATGGAAACTCAATCGTCATTAATGAGCTAAATATGAGCATTCCAAAAGGGGAAATTACTGTTTTAATTGGTGCAAATGGATGTGGAAAATCAACGTTATTACGGTCGTTAGCTAGATTACTAAAACCGATTGGTGGAACGGTATTGCTGGAAGGAAAAGAGATCACAAAAATGCCCACAAAAGAAGTAGCAAAAAAGATGGCCATTTTACCGCAGTCGCCAGCCGTTCCAGAAAGTTTGACCGTTTTGCAACTTGTTAAGCAAGGTCGTTATCCACACCAAACATGGTTAAAACAATGGTCAAAAGAGGATGAAGATGCGGTTAAGCACGCACTTCAAGCAACTGGCATGATACAGTTCGCAGAGCGTTCGGTTGACTCTCTCTCAGGAGGACAGCGCCAACGTGCATGGATTGCGATGACATTGGCGCAACATACGGAAGTCATTTTGCTAGATGAACCGACAACTTATTTAGATGTGGCACATCAAATCGAAATTCTTGATTTATTGTTTACATTACATGAACAAGAAAAGCGAACGATTGTCATGGTGCTTCATGACTTAAATTTGGCGTGCCGTTATGCCCATCATATCGTTGCCATCCGCGACAAAACCGTATATGCACAAGGGAAACCGGAGAAAATTATTTCACGTGAACTTGTCAAGGATGTTTTTCAGCTTGACTGTGAAGTAATTTACGACCCTTTATTTGGAACACCTCTTTGTATTCCATATGGAAGAGGTAGATACCTTTTGGATAGGGAGGGAGTATCATGATGAATCTTTCTGAAGATGAAGTGAAACAGTTAGAGAGATTTCGTTTTTCAAAAAAACGTATGATTTCTCCTTTATCTATTCGGCTTGATCAACTGCATGATGAAAGGGAACTCGCTATATATTTACAACTTGTGCAGCAAAAAATTGGTGCTCGAAATCAAATGGTTTCTGCTTCTATATTCATGAAAAGATATAGCTTTTTTATAGCCATCGTTTTATATGCAATGTCTGTATGGAATAAACGTCTTTCATCGTCTTTTCAGCAAATATGGATGGAAACAGATAATGAATCAAAAATGTGGATGCCTACTTTTCGCTTTGAGTCGCTTACATATACAACAGTTAGTGAAAATCGTGACAAATGGCGTACGCAAATCATTGAGCATCTTTTTGCAGGGCATCTTGCTCTGTTAATTGAACAGTTGCGGAAAACTACGCATATTTCACCGTTAATCCTATGGGAAAACGTCTCGATTTATATAATCTGGCTATATGAAACATTAATAGGGGAAAACGAGTGCTGCGATGTACGTCAACAAATTTATGACGATTTTCTATTTGTTGTGCAAAAAGCAGATGGCAAGTTGTTCGGTCCGTATTCTCAAAATCCGTTATATCGTTTTTGGAAAGGAGAAAGTCGTATTCAAAGAACAACGTGTTGTCTTTTTTATCAAACAACTAAGCAATCTCATTGTAAAATATGTCCCATTAGATAAAATGAAATAGAAAAACCAGCCCCATGCGGAGGCTGGTTGTCATTTTCGCACTTGTCCATTCCCATACACGAGCGTTTTCGTTGTCGTGATGGCGCGTAAGCCCATCGGTCCACGGGCGTGCAGTTTTTGGGTACTAATGCCGATTTCGGCGCCGTATCCGAACTGTTCGCCGTCGGTAAAGCGAGTGGAGGCGTTATGGTACAATACAGCGGCATCGACGCGAGCAAAAAATTGTTCTACATGTTCGTTGCATTCGGAAATAATCGCTTCAGAATGTTTCGTTCCGTATCGTTCGATGTGTTCAATCGCTTCGTCCACCGTTTCAACGAGCTTCACCGCCAAAATGGGTGCTAGAAATTCGGTTGCCCAATCTTCTTCTTTTGCCTCACGGACAAACGGATATGTATTTGCAAGTTGTTTGTCCGCACGCAATTCGACTCCTTTTTCGTGCAACGTTTCAAGCAACTCTTTTATATACGGCCATTGTTTATGAACAATCACCGTTTCGACTGCATTGCAGACAGATGGCCGTTGCAGTTTCGCATTGATGACGATATCGATCGCCATTTCTTTTTCCGCGGAATCGTCGATAAAAATATGGCAATTTCCGACACCTGTTTCTAATACAGGAATCGTTGCGTTTTCGACGACTGACTGAATAAGTCCTGCACCACCGCGTGGAATGAGGACATCTACATATTCTTTTAGACGAAACATTTGTTGGGCGGTTTCACGGCTTGTATCTTCTAACAGTTGAATGGCATCTGTCGGAATTTTCGACTGTTTTAATGCTTCTTGCATCACGGAAACAAGTGCTTTATTGGAGTGAATGGCGGAAGAACTGCCCCGCAACAAGACGGCATTTCCCGTTTTTAAACAAAGGCTAGCCGCATCGACGGTGACGTTTGGCCGCGCTTCGTACACCATCCCAACGACGCCAAGTGGTACACGAATTTGCTTTAAGATGAGCCCATTTGGTCGCGTCCATTGTTCAATTGTTTCCCCAATCGGATCTGGCAGGTCAACGACTTGGCGGACACCATCAGCGATTTGCTGAATGCGTTCTTCCGTAAGTTGCAGCCGATCAAGCAAGGAAGGAGAGAGCCCGTTTTCTTTTCCGATCGCCATGTCTTTTTCGTTTTCTTGTAAAATGTACCCCGTTTGTACAATTAACGCTTCGGCAATCATCGCGAGCGCGTTGTTTTTTTCTTCTGTTGATAACATTGCTAATTGACTGGCCGCTTGCTTTAATTTTTTCGCTTTGACAATTAATTCACTCATTCGTTTTCGCTCCTTTCGTTTTTAGCAGACAGATGTCTTTTTGAAGCATACTAAGTTGTCGCGATGAATAACTTCTGGGCGATGGTGGAAAGAATATCGTTTCGCTTCCTCGCTTGAAAGACCTTTTACTTTCGCTAAATCACCCGCCGCATAATATACTTGCCCTCTAGCGATTACATCGCCTTTTTGATTGACGACATTGACGACATCAAGCGCTTGAAATGAGCCAACTACGTTTGTTACACCGGCTGGTAATAAACTTTTTCCTTTATGCAAAAGGGCTGTTTCTGCTCCTTCATCAATTTCAATCGCTCCTGCGACTTCGGAATGGTACGCGATCCATTGTTTACGCATTTGCATATGTTCTTGAAAAGGAGAGCCGATATACGTTCCGTCGCCTTTTCCTTCTAAAATATGTTGCAATTTTTCTTTGCCAGCGCCTGTGCCGATAAAAACGCTAACACCGAAAGAAAGTGCCTTTTGCGCCGCAAGAAGTTTTGATTTCATCCCCCCAGTTCCAACCGTTGAGCCGCTTCCACCTGCTTGAGCGATCAGTTCGTCGGTGATTTCTGATAGAAAATGATATTTTTTTGCTTCAGGACGTTTCGGGTTTTGGTCGTATAGCCCGTTAATGTCCGTTAAAATGATGAGGGCATCTGCATGTAAAAATCCACTGACAAGCGCCGACAATAAATCGTTATCCCCAAACGTCAACTCTTCAACGGAAACAGAATCATTTTCGTTAATAATCGGAAGCACGCCCCGGTCTAACAGTGTAGAAATCGTTGCAAATAAGTTACGAAATCGCTCGCGGTCGTAAAAATCGGCGCGCGTTAACAACAATTGTCCAGTGACGATGCCAAATGAACGAAAAGCTGAAATGTAGCTTTGCATCAGCACTCCTTGACCGACTGAGGCGGCTGCCTGTTTTCCAGCAATCGTTTTCGGCCGCGAACGATACCCAAGCAACCCAAACCCAGCGGCGACCGCGCCAGAGGAAATGAGAATGACATCATGTCCGAGCTGTTTCATATACGCAAGCGCTTCGACATGTCCGCGTAGTTTTTGTTCCGAGAGTGTCCCGTTTTTTTCCGTTAATGAGCTACTCCCGATTTTGACGACAATTCGCTTCTTTTTCACGATTTCTCTCCTTTCTTAAAATAAAAACGCTTCTCCGCCCTTATAGAAAAGGACGGAAAAGCGTTGTTTCCGCGGTACCACCTTTTTTGGCGCAAAGCGCCCACCTCTTGCCCCGTAACGTGGGGAGACGACTTATGTTTGCATAAGCGGCCATATAGGGTAGGTTCAACCGACTTCCTGTGAGGAACCTTCCAGCCTACGAGTTCCACTCTCTTGCACATTCCAACGGTTTACTTGTCCCGTGCCTTTTTCACTTATTATATTTTTTAGAATTATGAAACAAAAAAGCGAAGATGTCAACGGATTTTACGACTGTTTGGATAAAAGACGAAGTTTTCGCTCATGTTGGAGTGTTTTGGAAGAAAGCAGATCAACGGTTTCTTGTGTATCTGATAGCTCGTCTCGTAAGTGATCGATTTTTTCGTTGAGTTGTTTAAATTGTTCGTTCGTTTCGTGCTTCAATTCATCGATTTTTGCTTCTAATTTGCTTTCCACCGCATACATTTCCGTCCGGAGCTGATTGCCCATCTCCTGCATTTCCGTCCGGAGCTGGTTGCCCATTTCCTGCATTTCCGTCCGGAGTTGGTTGCCCATTTCTTGCATTTCCGTCCGGAGTTGGTTGCCCATTTCTTGCAT
>NZ_RXXX01000053.1:0-13625 GCF_011006755.1 Anoxybacillus sp. MB8 | reverse complement strand
CTATCCCAAGGATATAACACACAATGGCCACAAACGAGGAAATCGCACCCATCGACCAGCGCATGGCCACAAAAGACGATATCGCAAGCATCGAGCAGCGTATGGCCACGAAAGACGATGTGGCGCTTGTGCCAGCGATTCGTGAAATGGTTGGACAATTAATGGAACGAATGACTGTTGTTGAGTTGCATGTACAAGAAATTCCAATGATGAAACAACAAATCGAACAGTTGTCGCAACAAATGCAAGAAGGATTTGAGAAGTTAGACCATCAAGAAACTGTCCTACAAGCACTTTCACTCCGTTCGATTCAACAAGCAAACGATATCCACTATTTAAAAACAAACGCAATTTCCACGAAATAATGATAAAGGGTGTCCGGCTTTCGTTGGACACCCTTATTGTTATGCTTCTAGCTGTTCACGCCAATGGTGCAACGTGGTTTGCTCCTCTTTGGTGATGATGCCAAGTTCTGTCGCTGTTTCCATGAGCATATCGTAGTCGGTAACGGTATAGTATGGGACTTGTTCTTGTTGAAATGCTCGTTTTCCTTTTTCTAATCCGTATGTAAAAATCGCAACGACACCAAGCACGTTGCATCTCGCTTCACGCAAGGCGCGCACTGCATGCAATGAGCTGCCGCCTGTTGAAATTAAATCTTCGACGACGACGACGTGTTGCCCCTGTTCTACTTTCCCTTCAATTTGCTTTCCTTTTCCGTGTCCTTTCGCTTGACTGCGAACATAGCACATCGGCATATTCAACCGCTCGCTCACCCATGCGGCATGGGGAATGCCTGCCGTCGCTGTGCCAGCGATGACTTCTACATTCGGAAAATGCGTGCGAATGAGTGATGTCAGCTCGTCGGCAATGGCTTGTCTAACGGCAGGGTACGCTAACGTCAAGCGATTATCGCAATAAATGGGCGATTGTATGCCTGAAGACCACGTAAACGGTTCATTTGGACGCAACGATACTGCGCCAATGGAAAGAAGTTGTTTTGCGATTTCTTTTTTCATTATTGTCCACCATCCCATTCCCGTTTTAGACGCTCATATGCTGCATATGGATCATATGCTTTTGTAACGCTTCGTCCGATGACGATATAATTTGTTCCAAGTTGTTTTGCCTCATACGGTGTGACGACGCGCACTTGATCGTCTGTTTTGTCGCCCGCAAAGCGAATGCCCGGCGTGACGGTAATAAACGATGCGCCGAACGATGCGCGAAGAAGCGGCACTTCTTGGGCCGAACAAACGACACCGTCAAGCCCGCTACGGTAAGCGAGAGAAGCGTAATGAACGACCGTTTCTTTCATCGGGCGATCGATCAGCAATTCATCGCGGAGAACTTGCTCGCTTGTACTCGTCAGCTGCGTAACGGCAATGCAACGTGGACGGCTCATCCCGTGTGGTGTTCCTTCTTCTAATCCTTCGATCGCCGCACGCATCATCGCACTTCCTCCTGAAGCATGAACGTTCACTAAATCAACGCCTAGTTTTGCCAACCCTTTCATCGCTTTCTTCACTGTATGTGGAATATCATGAAGCTTTAAATCTAAAAAAATATGATGGCCTTTCTGTTTCAGTTCGTCAATTATTGCTGGGCCTTCTTGAAAATATAGCTCCATGCCGACTTTTAAAAAGAGCGACGTATCGGAAAATGGTTGTAAAAATGTACGCACTTCTTCTTTTGATGCAAAATCAAGTGCTACAATAAACGGTTTGTCCATTGTTCCATCCCCTTCCCGTACATTGTGAGATATGATCGATACGAAGTTCATCTAAAACATTTGGCAAGTCGCGAATAATGTTTGGACAAACGTACGGGTCGATGAAATTGGCTGTACCGATCGCGACCGCACTCGCACCGGCATAAAAAAATTCGATGACGTCTTCCGCGCTTTCAATCCCGCCCATGCCGATAATCGGAAGCGATACCGCTTGACTCACTTCATAAATCATTCGAATCGCAATCGGCTTGATCGCTGGACCAGACAATCCACCTGTTCGGTTCGCTAAAATCGGCTTCGCTGTTTTCACATCAATACGCATGCCTAATAACGTATTAATCATCGTCAATCCGTCCGCCCCTGCTTGTTCAACCGCTTTCGCCATCGCGACGATGTTTGTGACATTCGGTGATAGTTTCACATAAACAGGCACGTCCGACACTTCTTTTACCGCCCGCGTCAGCTCCGCAGCGATTTCTGGAACCGTTCCGAATGCGATGCCGCCCTTTTTCACGTTCGGACATGAAATGTTCAACTCGAGCGCATGAACGTTTGGCGCTTTCGAAATGCGCCGAGCCACTTCTACATATTCTTCTACGGTCGAACCAGCCACGTTAGCGATAATCGGCACGTCATATTGCGCTAACCATGGCAATTCTTCAGCGAGCACCACATCGACACCTGGATTTTGCAATCCGATCGCATTTAACATGCCGCTTGGCGTTTCCGCTACGCGCGGCGTCGGATTGCCGAAGCGCGCGTCAAGCGTCGTTGCTTTAATCATGATCGCCCCAAGCACGCTTAAATCGTAAAATTTCGCGTATTCTCGTCCAAATCCGAAACAGCCGGAGGCAGGCATAATCGGATTTTTTAATGAAAGCCCTGGCAACTCCACTGCTAATCGATTCATAACACGACCTCCCCCGCCCGAAATACCGGACCGTCGCTACATACTTTTTTATATGCCGTTTCGCTATGCGGCACGCGACATACGCAGGCAAAACAAGCACCGACGCCGCATCCCATTCGTTCTTCAAGCGACAAATATACGTCTTGATGCGGAAACTCGTTTGCAAGCGCCCGCAACATCGGCTTCGGTCCACATGCGTATAACACATCAAACGAAAGGCGATAGTGATGAATGACGTCGGTAACAAATCCTTTCATGCCATATGAACCGTCTACGGTCGCAACGGACGTCTCGCCAAACGATGCGAAGCGCTCCTCGTAAAATACGACATCTTTCGTTTGAAAGCCGAGCACAATCGTCACAAATACTCCTTTTTTCACTAGTTGTTTTGCTAACTCATATAACGGTGGCACACCGATGCCCCCGCCAACAAGAAGTGCGCGTTGCCCGCTTGACAGCGCAGAAATCGGGAAACCGTTCCCGAGCGGACCGAGCACATCGACCGTGTCTCCGGGCAATTTTTGCGAAAGGAGCATCGTTCCTGCCCCTTCCGCGCGGTAAATAATTGTACATTCATTCGCTTCTAGATTCATGTCACAAAGGCTGAGCGGACGTCTGAGCAGCGGTCCGCTGTTTGCCACTTTCATATGCACAAACTGCCCCGGTGTACGCATGTGCTGAACGAGCGAGCCGGCGAGCGTCAACTCATAAATGCCTTTGGCGATTTGGCGGTTAGAGATGATCGTCATATTCTCCTTCATACGCCCACCTTCTTTTCCGTCATCGCCATTGTCGAAAACGTCATCGCTTCTAGGACGAGAAGCATCGCTTTCGCTGTATCGAGCGACGTTAAACACGGAATGCCGTTTTCGACTGCTTCGCGACGAATGCGGAAGCCGTCGCTTTCCGTTTCTTTTCCTTTTGTTAATGTGTTAATGACGACTTGCGCTTGGCCTTGACGAATGACATCAAGAATGTTTGGTGAACCGGTATGAATTTTATTGACGACCGTGACTGGAATGTTCGCTTCCCGTAACGTTTGTGCTGTACCGTTTGTCGCAAGTAGCTGGTAGCCGATATGGTAAAACCGGCGGGCGATGTCGATCGCTTCTTCTTTATCTTTGTCGGCGATCGTCAACAACACAGCACCGTGTGGACGAATGTGAATGCCGGAAGCGACAAGTCCTTTATAAAGCGCCTTCGCAAACGTTTCATCTTTTCCGATGACTTCACCTGTCGATTTCATTTCTGGTCCGAGCGAAATATCGACGTTGCGCAACTTCGCAAACGAAAAGACCGGAGCTTTCACATATACACCGTCGCTTTCTTCTTTTAATCCGGTGTTGTAGCCAAGCGCTTGCAACGTTTCTCCTAAAATGACTTTTGTCGCTATATTCGCCATTGGCACGTTCGTAATTTTACTTAAAAACGGAACGGTTCGGCTCGAACGCGGATTCACTTCTAGTACGTACACCTCGCCGTCATATAATACAAACTGAATGTTCAACAGTCCGACGATGCGCAACCCTTTCGCGAGCGCAATCGTATAGTCGACAATTTTTTGTTGAATGTCTTTTGATAACGTTTGTGGTGGATATACGGCAATCGAATCGCCTGAATGGACGCCCGCGCGCTCAATATGTTCCATAATGCCTGGGATCAACACGTCTTCCCCGTCCGAAATCGCATCGACTTCGATTTCTTTTCCGATTAAATAACGGTCGATGAGTACCGGATGTTGCGGATTTACTTTGACCGCATGTTCCATATAATGAAGCAATTCCTCTTCCTTATACACGATTTCCATCGCCCGACCGCCAAGCACGTACGATGGTCGAACAAGAACAGGGTAACCGATTTCGTTCGCAATATGAACCGCTTCATGTACGGAACATGCTGTTTTTCCTTTCGGTTGCGGAATGCCGAGTTGCGCAAGCGTCCGTTCAAATTTGTCGCGGTTTTCCGCACGATCTAAATCTTCAAGCGATGTGCCGAGAATGCGCACGCCGCGCGCCGCTAATTCCGCCGCTAAGTTGATCGCCGTTTGTCCACCGAATTGGACGATGACGCCAATCGGCTGTTCTAAGTCGATGACGTGCATCACATCTTCAATCGTTAACGGTTCAAAGTACAACTTATCGGAAATGCTAAAGTCGGTTGAAACGGTTTCTGGATTGTTGTTAATGATGATTGCTTCATATCCCGCTTCTTTAATCGCCCATACACAATGAACGGTCGCGTAGTCAAACTCAATTCCTTGCCCGATACGAATCGGACCAGAGCCGAGGACGACGACACTTTCACGGGCAGTCACGATCGATTCGTTTTCTTCTTCGTACGTGCTGTAATAATACGGTGTTTCGGATTCAAATTCCGCTGCGCACGTATCGACCATTTTATATACAGGTGTGATTTGGGCGCGTTTCCGCATCTCATATACGTCGCGTTCAGTCATATGCCAAAGTTTAGCGATCGCCACATCAGAAAAGCCCATTTCTTTTGCTTGTTGAAGAACAGTCATATCGCCAACATGGTCGCGTAAAACCGTTTCGAAGGCGACGATACGGGCGATTTTCGTTAAAAAGAACCGATCGATTTGGCTCCATGCATGTACTTGTTCGACCGTTATGCCGCGGCGAAACGCTTCGGCGATGTAAAATAGACGTTCATCGCCCGCTTTTCGAATACGCTTTTGCAGCAAGGCGTCGTCGACTTGTTCTTTTAACTCGAGATGATAGACGTTCGTTTCGAGCGAGCGGACCGCTTTTAATAGCGACTCCTCAAACGTGCGCCCGATCGCCATCACTTCCCCTGTCGCTTTCATTTGCGTACCGAGATGGCGGTTCGCTGATTCGAATTTATCGAACGGAAAGCGCGGAATTTTTGTAACGACGTAATCGAGCGTTGGCTCAAAGCAAGCGTACGTTTTTCCTGTGACCGGATTCATCATTTCATCAAGCGTTAAGCCAACCGCAATTTTTGCTGCTAGTTTGGCAATCGGATACCCCGTCGCTTTAGATGCAAGCGCCGATGAGCGACTGACGCGCGGGTTTACTTCAATGACGTAATATTGAAAACTGTGCGGATCAAGAGCGAGCTGGACGTTGCATCCCCCTTCGATACCGAGCGCGCGAATAATGTGAAGCGAGGCGTTTCGCAACAGTTGATATTCGCGATCGCTTAACGTTTGGCTCGGAGCGACGACGATGGAATCGCCCGTATGAATGCCGACAGGATCAATATTTTCCATATTGCAAACGACGATCGCGTTGTCTTTTGCATCGCGCATAACTTCGTACTCAATTTCTTTATAGCCTGCGATACTTTTTTCTAATAAACATTGATGAACCGGACTCATTTTTAAACCGCTAGAAACGATGTCGACAAGCTCTTCTTCGTTCGTACAAATGCCCCCACCTGTTCCACCGAGCGTAAATGCTGGGCGGACGATGACCGGATAACCAATTTGTTCAACGAACGCATACGCTTCTTGTAAACTATGAACGATGGCGCTTTCCGGCACCGGCTCGCCAAGTTCGTTCATGAGCGCGCGAAATTGTTCGCGGTCTTCTGCTTTTTCAATCGCTTCTAATTTCGTGCCGAGAATTTCAACGCCACATTCCTCAAGCACTCCTGCTTTCGCTAATTCGACCGCTAAATTTAGCCCCGTTTGCCCGCCAAGCGTCGGCAAAATCGCATCCGGACGCTCTTTCCGAATGACGCGCGAGACAAATTCAAGCGTTAACGGCTCCATATACACTTTGTCAGCAATTTCTGTATCGGTCATAATCGTTGCTGGATTGGAGTTGACGAGAATGACTTTATATCCTTCTTCTTTTAATGCTAAACATGCTTGCGTCCCTGCGTAATCAAACTCTGCTGCCTGACCGATGACGATCGGTCCTGAACCGATGACAAGAATCGTTTCAATATCTTGGCGTTTAGGCATGAACGACCCCTCTTTCTTTTTTAAACTGTTCAATCATCGCAATAAAATCATCAAATAAATCGTTTGCATCTTCTGGTCCCGGTGACGCTTCTGGGTGGTATTGCACCGTAAATGCCGGAACGTCGCGATGGCGAAGCCCTTCAATCGTTCCGTCGTTTAAAGCGATATGTGTCACTTGTAACCGCGTGCGTGCAAGCGACTGCTCCGTGACGGTGTAGCCATGGTTTTGTGAAGTAATGGCGACTTTTCCTGTTTCGATATGTTGAACCGGATGATTCGAGCCGCGATGACCGAACTTCATTTTTTCCGTATTCGCCCCGCAAGCGAGTGCAAACAGTTGATGACCGAGACAAATTCCAAAAAGTGGAGCGTGACCGAGTATGCCTTGAATCATATGAATCGCCTCTGGTACATCTTTCGGATCCCCCGGCCCGTTCGATAACATGACTCCATCCGGATGTAGCTGCAACACTTCTTCCGCCGTTGCATTGTATGGCAGCACGATGACGTCGCAATGACGTTTATTTAACTCGCGCAAAATGCCGTGCTTCATGCCGAAGTCGATTAAAACGACGCGATGACCGCGCCCCGGACTAGCGTAAGCACTTTTTGTCGATACGCGCTTCACTTGATCGCGTATAAGCTCCGTTTCTTTTAAATGCGCGATCGCCTCTGTCACCGAAACGTCCATGTCGCAAATCATTCCTTTTAACGTGCCGTGTTGACGAATGATGCGCGTCAGCTTGCGCGTATCGATCCCTGCTAACCCCGGAATGTTTTTTATGCGCAAATATTCATCAATCGTCATTTCACTTCGCCAATTGGACGGGGATAGGCACGCTTCTTTCACAACAAACCCGAACACGTGCGGTTCGATCGATTCAAAATCGTCGCGGTTGACGCCGTAGTTTCCGATCAACGGATATGTCATCGTTACAATTTGTCCGCAATACGACGGATCGGTTAAAATTTCTTGATATCCTGTCATCCCTGTGTTAAAAACGACTTCACCAACTGTTTGCCTTTTACTTCCGAACGCTTCTCCAACAAAACGTGTACCATCTTCTAAAATGAGTTGTCGTTTCATCACTCTCTCCCTTTCTGCCAAACAATGTTTCCGTCGACGACTGTCATCGTCGGCCATCCTTTACACGTCCAGCCTGCAAATGGCGTATTTTTTCCTTTCGAAACAAACGTCGCCGGATCAATCACTTGTGTTGTATGTAAATCGATGACAACGAAATCTGCTTTTGCGCCAACTTTTAATTGTCCGCCATCGAGACGAAACGTCTCCGCTGGTTTTTTCGACAACCAATCAACGAGCTGTTTTAACGTACATACTCCTTTTTCAACAAAATGTGTATATAAAAGCGGGAAGGCCGTTTCTAATCCGACAATTCCAAATGGGGCAAGCACCATCCCTTCACTTTTTTCTTCTTCCGTATGCGGTGCATGGTCGGTCGCAATGAAATCAATCGTTCCATCAAGCAATCCTTCGATTAACGCTTGTTGATCTTCTTTCGTTCGCAATGGCGGATTCATTTTAAAGTTTGCATCGAGCGAAGGAATGTCTTCCTCACAAAGCAACAAATGGTGCGGCGTTACTTCGGCAGTGACGCGAATGCCTGCCCGCTTCGCCTCGCGCACGATGCGTACCGACTGTTTCGTACTGATATGGCAAACGTGATAATGACAGCCCGTTGCTTCCGCTAATAACACATCGCGCGCAATATGTACAGCTTCGCAAACGGAAGGAATGCCAGAAAGCCCATGTCGTTTCGCAAATGCCCCATCGTGCACGCACCCTTTATACGTCAACGTTTCATCTTCGCAATGCGCGACGATCGGCATATCAAGAGCGGCGGCTTGTTGCATCGCTTCATACATCATGCGTGCGCTTTGTATGCCAACGCCATCGTCTGTAAACGCAAACGCCCCTGCTTCTTTTAATGCGGCAAAATCGACAAGCTGTTTTCCGGCTTGGCGTACAGTAATGGCCGCATACGGCAAAACGCGCACGTGCGCTGTTTCGCGAATGCGATGGACGAGCCATTCCATTTGTTGTTTCGTATCTGGAACAGGTTTTGTATTTGGCATCGCCGCAATCGTTGTAAATCCGCCTTTCGCCGCAGCGAGCGTACCTGTCGCAATCGTTTCTTTATGTTCTCCCCCCGGTTCACGCAAATGAACGTGAACGTCAATAAACCCCGGAGAGACAAACTGTCCCTTTACATCAATGACTTCATCATGATCGTCCTCATCTATATGAGAAGCGATATGAGCAATACGGCCTTCATCGATTTTTATATCAGCCGAGATGAACTCGCCTTGTTCGTTAAGCAAGCGCGCACGTTTGAATATGGTAGCCATTTTGTGTCCCTCCTTTTTGTAATGCGCGTTTCAATACAGCCATGCGCACGTATACGCCGTTTTCCATTTGTTTAAAAATGCGAGACCGTTCGCATTCAACGAGTTCGCTTGCGATTTCCACATCGCGATTCACAGGGGCAGGATGTAAAATGATGCTCGTTTTCTTCATTTGTTTTTCTCGTTCAATCGTTAAGCCATATTGCTCGTGATATTGCTCTTTTGTCCAACCCATTTTTTCGTCATGGCGCTCGTGTTGAATGCGAAGAAGCATCACAACATCCGCCTCTTTTACTGCCGTATCAAGATCGACGTATGTGCCATAACCGTTTTCTGTATCTTGCCATTCCGGCGGGCTGCAAAATAAGACGTTGGCACCTAGCCTTGTTAATATTTCAGCATTCGAACGCGCCACTCGGCTATGACGAATGTCACCAACGATCGCCACATCAAGCCCAATAAATGTGCCAAATTGTTGACGAATGGTCATTAAGTCGAGCAACGATTGCGTCGGATGATGACCGCACCCATCGCCTGCGTTAATAATCGAAATGTCAATCGCATGACGGAGCGGTTCAAAATAATGATCGGATGGATGGCGAATGACAACGGCTTCTACGCCAATTGCTTGCAACGTCCGAATCGTATCATACAACGTTTCTCCTTTTTGGACGCTCGACATCTCTGCATCAAACGGAATGACTTCAAGCCCGAGTTTTCGTTCCGCCATCTCAAAGCTGCAACGCGTCCGCGTGCTCGGCTCAAAAAATAAGTTGGCGACAAACGTTTGTTTATTCACTTTCCACGTTTCCCCGTTCGCAAATCGTTCCGCTTCATGCAAAATGGCAAGCACATCATCAACCGATAACTCTGCTAACGTTAGTAAATGGTTCATGCAACATTCCTCCTTTTTAGTAAAAAAAAACCTTGCCAAGCGAGGCAAGGTGTTTGAAAGCATGAGGAAAGAGACCGTTTGGGCAAACGGATTTCCTCGTTCACACCTTTGTAAGCCTCGCTGGACTTCTTTTAAAAGGTGTGTTATGCAACATCGTGTGTTTGTTCAAATACGCTATCATTCACTTTCGGACGACCTGGCAAGATGAGATTTAAGATGATGCCTGTTATCGCGGCAAGCGCCATGCCGTGCACTTCAAATTGTTCCGATACTTTCACGACCGCATCGCCAATTCCAATGACGAGAATGACGGATGAGATCACTAAGTTTCGCTTGTCGCCAAAGTCGATGTTGCTGTCGACAAGCATGCGTAAACCAGAAGAGGCGATAATGCCGAACAATAAGATCGACACGCCACCCATGACTGGTGTCGGAATTGAACTAATGAGCGCCGTCACTTTTCCTAAAAATCCGAAGGCGATGGCGAGCACAGCTGCACCAGCTAACACATATACGCTATATACGCGCGTAATCGCTAATACACCGATGTTTTCTCCGTATGTCGTCTTCGGTGGACCGCCGATGAGAGCTGAAATCATCGTCGCTAATCCGTCACCGAGAATCGAGCGGTGTAACCCCGGCTCTTTAATGTAGTCGCGGCCGACCACTTTACTTAACACTAGCTGATGACCGATATGTTCAGATAACGTGACGATGGCGACAGGGACCATCAAAAGCACAATATCGAGCGTCACGCGCACATCGTAATGAACGAACGGCAATAAGAAATCTGGCATTTCAATCCATTTTGCTTTCGCAACCCCAGATAAATCTACCACACCAATGGCTAACGCGTATACGTAACCGACGATAATTCCCATGAGTACAGGGACGAGGCTAAACATTCCTCTAGATAAAATCGAAAACATAATTGTTGCGGCAAGCGTGACAACAGCAACAGAAAAGTGCGTTAAACTATATTTTCCATCTGGACCGTTCATCGCCATGCTGACAGCGACGTTTGCTAATCCTAATCCGATGACGATAATGACCGGGCCGACGACGATCGGCGGAAGTAAATTCATAATCCAACGATAACCTGCTTTTTTAATCGCTAAAGCGACGATGCCGTATACAAGCCCTGCTAAAAAGCTGCCGATCATCGCTGCTCCTGGTCCGCCTGTTGCTTTTGCTGCAATAATTGGCGTAATGAACGCAAACGATGAGCCGAGGTAAGCAGGCACTTGCCATTTTGTAACGATTAAAAAGGCGATTGTGCCAAGTCCGCTTGAAATGAGCGCCATCGCTGGACTTAATCCGACTAAGTATGGCACTAAAATCGTGGCGCCAAACATCGCAAATAAATGTTGTAAACTAAGCGTCATAAGCTGCCCAAAAGAAGGGACATCTTTCACATCTAAAACCGGTTTGTTCATTTTCTCTCTCCCTTTCTATTTTAATAAGAAACCCTCTTTGTCCGTACGAAGGCACAAAGAGGGTATAGGAAACGAATCCCCTTTGTCAGCCTCGCTGGACTGCCTTTAAAAAGGGTGCTTTATTCATGTATGCTCACTTGATCGATGTCATCGACTTCTTTTAATTCGACGACGATCATTTCTGCGCTCGATGTCGGAATGTTTTTGCCGACGAAATCGGCGCGAATCGGTAGTTCGCGATGACCGCGGTCAACGAGAACGGCTAGTTGAATTTGCGCCGGGCGACCGAGATCCATGACGGCATCCATCGCTGCGCGCACCGTTCGCCCTGTAAATAATACATCATCGACTAAAATGACTTTTTGATTTGTAACAGAAAACGGGACGTCCGTTCCTTTCACAAGCGGTTCACGATCTTCTGTTTTTACCGTTAAATCGTCACGGTATAACGTAATATCTAACTCACCGACCGGAATGGATGTTCCTTCAATTTGTTCAATGCGTTCGGCTAGTCGTTTCGCTAAATAAATGCCGCGCGTTTTAATGCCGACGAGCACGCAGCCGTCAATACCTTTATTGCGCTCAATAATTTCGTGAGCAATGCGCGTTAACGCGCGCCGAATCGCTTGTTCATCAAGGACAACTGCCTTTTGCATCGTCTCACCTCCATACAAAAACCCTCTCACCGTTTGGCGAGAGGGTACATGTAGGCATACGTCACCTAAATCCGACACCTTCTCAGCCTCACGGGACTGAATTTAAAGGTCTTGTTCACTTGAACTCATTGTACGTTTCTTTTTTTGTTTTGTCAACGATTATTTCGCAACATATCGAGCAATCGTTCAAATTCATGAGGAAGCGGGGCTTCAAACTGCAAATATTCGCCTGTGCGCGGGTGATGGAATCCTAATACGCCCGCATGAAGCGCTTGTCCGTCAATCGGCAACGTTTTGCGCGGACCGTATTTCGGATCTCCGGCAAGCGGGTAGCCGATATATTTCATATGAACGCGAATTTGATGCGTTCGCCCTGTTTCGAGCTGACATTCGACGTACGTATAATGTTCAAACCGTTCAAGGACGCGAAAATGCGTCACCGCTTCTTTCCCGTTTTCAACGACAGCCATGCTTTGCCGATCACGCGGGTCGCGTCCAATCGGCGCATCGATCGTTCCGTAATCGTGCGAAATGACGCCATGAACGATCGCATGATATTTCCGCGTCACCGTTTTATTAACAAGCTGATTGACGAGCGATTCGTGGGCGAGATCGTTTTTAGCAACCATTAATAAGCCGGACGTATCTTTATCGATGCGATGAACGATGCCCGGACGCAATACGCCGTTAATTCCTGAAAGATCTTGACAATGAGCAAGCAACGCATTGACGAGCGTTCCGCGCATATGACCGGGCGCTGGATGAACGACCATGCCACGCGGCTTGTTGACGACTAATACATCAGCATCTTCGTAATAAATGTCGAGCGGAATCGGCTCAGGCTCGACATCTAACGGCTCAGGATTTGGAATGGAAATGACGACTTCATCATCGACGTGGCATTTGTAGTTCGGTTTGACCGCTTTCCCGTTGACGAGCACATGTCCTTCTTTTAGCCATTGTTGCACTTGCGAACGCGACCATTGTTCATTTAATCCAGCGATAATTTTATCAATGCGTTCCCCATCATGTTGTTCTTCAATCGTTAGTTGAATTTGCTCCATCGCTCATTCCCTTTCGTTTTTTTTCTTCCATCCATGTTTGGATAAACAAAAGCGTCACGCCAACCGTTAATGCGGCATCGGCGACGTTAAAAATCGGAAAGCTGTAATCGAAAATATACGTATGTACAAAATCGACGACTTCTTTTCGAAACACGCGATCAATAAAGTTGCCGATCGCCCCGCCAAGCATAAGCCCGAGAGCGACGCCGAATAGCCGCTCTGTTGGCTTCAAGCGCTGAATATATACGATAATCCCAATGACGACGACAATCGTAATGAGATAAAATAACCAAAATTGCCCTTGCAACATGCCCCATGCCGCCCCGCGATTGCGATGCGACGTCATGTACAACACGTTTTCAATGACACGAATGCTTTCTCCTAGTTCCATATAGCGAACGACGAGCCATTTCGTCCATTGATCGATGACAATGACGACAAAAGCAAGCAAATAATATAACATCATACCCCTCCAAAGCGAAATTCTTTTTCATTTTATCATAAACAATCCCCCCTTAAAAGAGAGGGTATTGTCAAAAGTTTTAAAGACATACCCTAAGTTTTTATTGATTTTATGCGGTTTTCGACAAAAAAAGCTTGCCACCCCTGCTGTTTT
>NZ_RXXX01000052.1:0-14374 GCF_011006755.1 Anoxybacillus sp. MB8 | reverse complement strand
GTTGGAGCCTCATTCTGTTTTAGATATTTGCTTACGGTATTTCTTGAAATCCCTAATTTTTGAGCAATTTGTCGTTGGGATAGCCCTTCTACCTCATGCAAGAATTTGATATGATGAAATTGAGCCATCTTGATCATCCTTTTTCTCTCCCTCTGATGAAAAGTTTAGGCACTTTCAATCATAAGGGAGGTAATGAAAATTGGAAATCAGGTGGCTCATTTTTTATGTGATCGAACCCTTCAAAAGTGGCTCAATTTTAAATTATCAAATACATGCCGCTGACATTCCGTTGGCAATTGATCATTTCCGCTATTTTGCGGGTTGCATTCGCGCTGAAGAAGGCACGCTTGCAGAGCTTGACGATGATACCGTTGCTTATCATTTCAAAGAGCCGCTTGGAGTTGTCGGACAAATTATCCCTTGGAACTTCCCAATTTTAATGGCAGCGTGGAAACTCGCACCTGCTTTAGCTGCTGGTAACTGCGTCGTATTAAAGCCAGCAGAACAAACTCCAACATCGATTCTTGTGCTAATCGAGTTAATTCAAGACTTATTACCAAAAGGTGTTATCAACGTCGTCAACGGATTTGGTCTTGAAGCTGGCAAACCGCTCGCTTCTAACCCACGAATTGCGAAAGTTGCCTTTACTGGCGAAACAACAACCGGACGTTTAATTATGCAATATGCATCTCAAAATTTAATTCCGGTTACGCTTGAACTCGGCGGAAAATCACCAAACATTTTCTTCGCTGACGTTGTTGCGAAAGATGACGAATTTTTCGATAAATCATTGGAAGGTTTTACGATGTTCGCATTAAATCAAGGGGAAGTTTGTACATGCCCTTCACGCGCGTTAATCGAAGAATCGATTTACGATGTGTTTATGGAACGGGCTTTAGAACGAGTGAAGCAAATTAAACAAGGAAATCCGCTCGATACGAATACGATGATTGGCGCTCAAGCCTCATCTGAACAGCTAGAGAAAATTTTGTCATACATCGACATCGGTAAACAAGAAGGGGCTGAACTTCTAATCGGCGGCGAGCGCAATATGTTAGAAGGAGACTTACAAGGTGGTTATTATGTCAAACCAACCGTCTTTAAAGGGCATAATCGTATGCGTATCTTCCAAGAAGAAATTTTCGGTCCGGTTGTATCTGTCACCACATTTAAAGATAAAGATGAAGCGTTAGCGATCGCAAATGACACATTATACGGACTAGGTGCTGGAGTATGGACGCGCGATATTAATACAGCGTATCGCTTTGGACGTGGTATTCAAGCTGGACGTGTATGGACAAATTGTTATCACGCATATCCTGCGCATGCGGCATTTGGTGGATATAAAATGTCAGGAATCGGACGTGAAACGCATAAAATGATGCTCGAAAATTATCAACAAACGAAAAACTTACTTGTTAGCTACTCACCGAAAAAACTTGGATTTTTTTAATCGTCAAGGCAGCGTCTCGAAAGCGCTGCCTTTTTGAAAGGATGGGACACATGCAACCGAAAGTCATAGCGACCGACGCAGCCCTACAACTTATTGAAAAGCTAAAAGCGAAATATGGTCCACTGATGTTTCATCAATCAGGTGGATGTTGCGACGGAAGTTCACCGATGTGTTACCCGCAAGGAGAGTTTATGGTCGGTGACTCAGACGTATTGCTTGGCGAAATTGGAGGATGTCCATTTTATATGCATGCTGCTCAATATGAATATTGGAAACATACACAACTTATTATTGATGTTGTACCCGGCCGCGGCGGCATGTTTTCACTTGAAGGATCCGAAGAGGTACGTTTTTTGACAAGATCAAAAGTATTTTAGTCATATGATGAGTTGCTTTAGGGCAGCTCATTTTTTATGAATGAAACACAAAAACGATGATTTTCATAAAACCAAAAATAATGAATGACTATTCATTTTTGTATAGTATAATGGGATTAAGGGGGAGTGGGGATGTTACTAAAGAAAAAATTTGAACAAGAAAAGGTTGGCGATGTCCACGTTGCCAAAGGTACTCTAACATTTCAAGGAGTTCGCTTAACCGTTCATTGTTTCTCGATTGATGGTGTATTGATTGACACCGGAGCACAATCGTTAGCACGAGAATTTACACAGTTTTTCAACCAATTACAAATTGACCAAGTTGTCATTACTCATTTTCATGAAGACCATACAGGTTGTGCAACATGTTTACAAAGCGAACGACAACTGCCCATTTATATGAATGAGCTTATGATTGATTATTGTCGAAAACAAGCAGATTATCCGATATATCGCCAGTTTTTTTGGGGAAAACGTCCCCCTTTCCAAGCCAAACCGATTGGAAAAACATTTTCTACTCACCACGCGACATGGGATGTCATTCATACACCAGGTCATACGGTTGATCATCTCGCATTTCTTAATCGCGAAACAGGACAACTTTTTACAGGGGATTTGTACTGTCTAGAAAAAACAAAAGTCGTTTTGCGCGAAGAAAGCGTCCCTACATTGATTGAATCATTAAGAAAAGTGTTAACGTACGATTTTAACGAAATATTTTGTGCTCACGCTGGTTATATAAAAGACGGGCGAACTGCTTTACAACGAAAGCTTAACTATTTACAAGAACTTCAAGGAAAAATTATTGATTTGTATGAACAAGGTGCACAACAAAAACAAATTCAATCCATTCTTTTCTCGAAGAAATATCCAATCACCTATCTTTCCTTCGGTGAATGGAGCTCTTCTCATATCGTCCGTTCAGTGATTGAAGAATATCGGATCAAAAAGATGAGCGAACAGTGACGATTGCTGTTCGCTAAAATCATATATTCTATTGCGCCCTAACCGCCACAATCGTCGTCTGTGGATTTTTTCCTTTCATCTGCTTTAACGTCGCAACGATGAGAAAGCTGACAATGACTAATAAAAACCATGAACTTACTTTTCCTAAGTGAACGATACTCCAAGCCTTCGCTTGGTTCGGATATTGCCAAGCCCCAAAGAACGTAGCAATATTTTCCGCAATCCAAATAAAAAACCCGATGAGAAAAAATGAAAGCACAAGCGGCATGCGATAACGCGTTCCATTCACCTCGTATGTGACGGATGACGACCAAAAAACGAGCATAACAAGTCCGATTAACCACCAACGAACATCAAACCAATAATGATGGGTAAAAAAATTTAAATAAATCGCTGCAGCTAGTGGAACAACGACTGAAAATGGCGGCCATTTCACGAGTTCCACCTTTAACCGCCGCCACGCTTGACAAAGATAGCTGGCGACACTTGCATACATAAAACCGCTATATAAAGGCACGCCGAAAATTTTAACATACCCTTCTTCTGGATAAGCCCAGGACCCCATGTGCACTTTAAACAATTCAAGCGCAAGACCAATGAGGTGAAACATCGTAATCACTTTTAATTCATCTCGCGTTTCTAGCCCGGTACGCACCATCCACCATTGCATCAAAAGGCAAATAATAAGCAGCCAATCATACCGTGGCAAGAAAGGAAGCGGCACCATTTTTGTTACGGCTAACGAGGCAAAAATAACAACGGGAAACAAGCAAGATAACGCTTGTTCCCAACCAAAATGAACGAGTTGAATGAACGCTCTCATCGCTTTTGCCTCCCATTACATTTCGTCATCGCTTCGATATTCTAAAATATCTCCCGGTTGGCATTCTAATGCTTTACAAATGGCATCTAACGTCGACAACCGAATCGCTTTTGCTTTGCCGTTTTTTAAGATTGATAAATTTGCCATCGTTATTCCTACTTTTTCTGACAGCTCAGTCACACTCATTTTCCTTTTCGCCAACATGACATCTAGATTCACAATAATCGCCATGTGATTCACCTCAAACGGTTAAGTCGTTTTCCGATTTGATCTCGATTGCCTTTTGTAAAAGCTTTTGCAGCACTGCGGCAAACACTGCGACGACCATCGCTCCAAACACAACCATCAACCCGATGATGATAATCCCTGGGGCGTCATCTAAATCAGCAGTAAGATAAAAAAACGGCATACCTGCGATATACAACAAACTAATGGCAGTTGCACAATTTTTTATATACTTTAACGCTTTTACTGATAAATCGGAAAACGCTTCGTTTTTGTCAATATAAGTTAAAATGTTGAACGCTTGATACAACGCAAAGAAAAACGGAATCGCGGTAACGTAAAAAAAGATCGTGATCGGATAGCGCAAATACGCTAATTCTGGCAACCACTCGGCATAAAAGTTAGGAAACTTAGGTAAAACAAATACACATAACATAGCAACAGGAGAGCCGATAATCAAAATAGCGCTTTTTAAAAAAAGTGTCTCTCGTTTCACAACAAGCACCTCACTTCGATCATTTCCATTCCATTTTAATACATTATTTATCGTTTTACAATAAATAATTATTGTTTCAAATTATTTATTTGTTTTAAAACATAAAAAGCATTCCTCTTTTTGAGAAATGCTTGTTTCCATTACTTTGGCGCGAAGGTGTACGAGAAACTCTTTTGTATGCAAGAGGAGATTCCGTTATTCAATCGAGCGAAAAAACTTCCGAAATAGCCCCCATATTAAAAGGACATGATAGAATGTGCCTCCTAACCAATACCCCCAAAACGTGTTATGATTTTCCGCTAGCGCTACTACTCCTTGAGAAATCCAATATGTCGGAAGGATGAAAGCTCATTCATTTCATTTCGCGGAATACCAAAACTAACACTTCACTGTGTATTCTTTAATTGTAGCAACAATTTCGTTAAAGGAATATTGATGATTTACCACATCAACAACAAATTCAATTGCCTCATCTTTTGGCATCACAAACCGATAGCCGTTGTATTTCAAAAATTGAATAAGAGCAACAAAAGCTGTTCGTTTGTTTGCATTATGGAAACAATGGTTTTTTGCCAAAGACTCAAACAATGCAGCTGCTTTCTCAAAAATAGTAGGGTAAGCATCTTCGCCAAGCAGACTTTGTTGTGGACGATACACAGCAGATTCCAATAATGATTTTTCTTTTACACCTTTCATTTCACGAGGCGAGTATTTCTCAATAATGAAGAAGTTCGTCGCAATGATTTCCTCTACTGTTAAATACCTCACCGATCAACAAGCCCCTTAATCGTTTCGTCATACTCCTCGAGCGTTTCATTTAACACGTCAAAAAAATCTTTCGAAATGCCTTTTGGCAAGTTCACTTTGTTACTTTTCTTTATCACAATTTGGTTATCTTTAAACTCCATTTGTATTTCGTCTCCTTGATGTATATCAAGCTTTTGAAGGAATTCCGTAGGAAAAGTAACTCCTAGTGAGTTTCCTATTTTCAACACTTTCCGATCTGCATGTAGCATATAGCTCACCTCTTCGTTATAATCGTTATAACAATTATAACATAAAACAATCGTTCAAACGAGTTGGACAATACACCAATTTTCCATCAACAACACGCACTTCCATCCCAACATATCAATCGAATTGTTTTGTTTCATACGTTAGCAGTTGTTTCCCCCACGATGATATGACTATAACACGAATCATGACATTACTATAGAAAAAATCCGTCATAACCTTTCCGTTTTTCTCATACAAATAAACCGTCTATATGCAACAGGGGGGATCATCATGGAGCGACAAGCAAAAGTAGTGAGCATCATCAACTGGAAAGGTGGCGTAGGAAAGACAACCGTCACCCATCATTTAGCAACAGGACTGCAACATTTATCATCTGACGAATTGGAGTTATTTGATCTTACATATTCTCAACCGAAGGTGTTATTAGTAGATGCGGATGCCCAATGTAACCTTTCCATTTCATGTCTAACACCAGAATGGTTTGAACAATTAGCCTATCATAAAACACCTCCGATCGGCACATTGAAAGATTTAATCGAACATTACTTGAAAAATGAGCATCCACAAGTCGATGTGGACGACTTTATTTTAAAAGCATGCGTGCGAAGCGGAAATGGGAAAGTATATGAACATATTGATTTGCTTCCAGCACATGCGGAACTTATTCATACGGACATGGACATTGCCGTTTATTCCCGACCACATTTTAAAGAACATTTATTTGGTTCGGACATTTATAAATTTCAAATGCTGCACCACATTTTAAACACGGTGAAACATGAGTACGATTTTATTTTTATCGATTGTCCGCCAAATTTAAATTACATTACGCAAAATGCCTTGTACGCAAGCGATTACTATTTAATTCCCGCGATTCCTGATCGTCTTTCTTCATATGGTATTTCAGCAATTAAAAATAAAGTAGATGAATTAAACGAAAGATTTCAATCGAGTTCAAAAGAATATAGCGATACAAAACTCATCGGCATCGTCCTCAATTTCATTCGAGAGTACGGAAACCAACCAAAATATACACAAACAAATATGATCAATACATTAAAACATACCCTTTCACCTGATATGATATTTAACAACTATTTACCATACGGTGATGCCATCACAAAAGCATCTGCACTCAGCTATCCTGTATTTGCCGTTGAAAACAACCAAGCAAAACAAAGCGAATGTGTGAAAAAAATTACACTTGAATTTTTAAACCGAATGAGCGGAGGAATTGTTGTATGAATGTAAAAACATTAGTAAATATATTAGAAAAAACAATTATTATTTTAAAGCATTACGAACACTGTACGGTTGATGAGATGCTAGATGATCTTTCTGCAAAGTTGCAACATCAAAAAAAACAAATCACAAGCGAAATCGACTATTCACATGTCATGAAACAAATTAAACATATGAACAAGGAGGAAGCAACAACATTTTTATCGTCTTTCAAAAAAGAACAACTACTTCAGGTCGGATTACAAATGAATATGAAATTACAAAAGAGAGACACGAAACAAATATTAATTGAATCAATCGTATCCCATTGCAGCTTTCCTGAACTATATGCCCAAATGGCAAATAGAAAATCGCAAAAAAAAGAGAGCGAACAGATATAACAGCTGTTCGCTTATTTAATTTACGTACAGTAAATCGAATGGATAGGATCGCAAATTTGTCCGTAATAAATGACCTCATCCTCTACTTGTTAGACGGGCTTGCAAAGGTTGAAAATATCCCTAAGACAATATATAAGTAACCCGTTACCTTGTTCACTACCTTCGCATGTCCCTTTTTTCCCACGATCCATTTTCGAATGCTCGCTGCAAGAATGGCATATAGACTATCGTTAATAAAAGCGAGGATAATAAATATCGTTCCTAAAAGTAAAAATTGTGCAGGGACCGAGCCTGCAGAAGGTGTGATGAACTGCGGAAAGAAAGCGAGAAAAAACAGTGCTGTTTTAGGATTCATCACTTCGACGATTACCGATTCATAAAAAATCTTCCATAATTTTTTATGATTCGTTTTTGAACTGGCGACATGATTTTCGTGAGATGTAGAAAATAAAGTTTTGCACCCGAGATAAACAAGATAAACAGCACCCAAATATTTCACAATCGTAAAAGCTGTAGCAGATGTCATAAGAATGGCGGACACTCCAGCTGCTCCTGCCAAAACATGAACAGCGCCACCAAGAGAAACACCAAGAACCGATACAAGCCCCGCTTCCTTCCCTTGATCGATACTTCTTGCCATAATATAAAACACCGCAGGCCCAGGCATGATTAACAATGCAGTCGCCGAAATAACAAATAACCAAATCGTTGAATCCATTATATTTCACTCCTTTTCGACCAATAAAGTTACATTTTATTTTTCAAATTTTCTTTCATTAAAGTGGCGATTTGTTGCTCGTTTGGTAACGGGAGTTGTTCTAATTGTTTTATCACGAGTTCTTGTCTATGACGAGAATGGTTTTGGCTTAGTTTTGCCTTCCCTTCGATCTTATTGATTTTTATTTTGAATCCTTGAAGTCCTTTCATCATGCCATGAAGAAGGTCCGCGCCTACATCTTGCAGCCTGTACGAACGATTATCAGCTTCATACTTAAGTACCATATCATTTAAGGAACTCATTAGCTCGTGTTCATCCTCGATTAACTCAACCTCGCCATACACATGCACCACTACATAATTCCACGTTGGCACGGCTTGATTCGTTTCATACCAAGAAGGAGAAATATAACAATGCGGACCGTGAAACACCGCTAAAACGATTTGATTTTCAATATCTTTCCATTGTGGGTTCGAACGGGCAAAATGACCATACAAATACGTTTTCTCCTTATTCAATAGCAAAGGTAAATGTGTAGCAAACGGCTCCCCTCTATGGATAGAGAACAATGTGGCAAAACTATTTTTCTCTATAGTTTCATAAGCAACCGCTGTTTCTGTGATCGCAAAATCATCTGGAATATACATAGCCACTCTCCTCTACTTTATTTTTGATATAAACCAACTCTCTACAAAACATGGTATAATTTAAACTGACATTTAAAAAGGTACAATAATAAAAAAATTAACATGTCAGGATGATAAAAATGCAAAATATGATTTTCCCTTTCCATGATCACTCCCCTAAATACAAACAAATCTACGAAAAACTCAAATTTTTTATTGAGCAAGGCGACATAAAACCGAACGAGCGATTGCCATCCATTCGGCAACTTGCAGAGTCTTTACATGTTAGCCGCAATACAACACTAATGGCATACGAGCAGCTTGTTGCTGAGGGATATATTCGTGGAGAAAGTCGAAAAGGCTATTTTGTAAATGAATTAGAGCCCTTTCTCGTTCATGAAATTTACACCGCTTCGCAACCTAAGCAAATAAATCTTGCGCCAACTGTTTTTGTTGACTTTCGGGCAGATGTCGTAGATCAATCACATTTTCCTTTCAAAACATGGAGAAAAATCTCTAATCAAGTACTAACAATAAAGGATAGCTTTCGGTATGGAGATCCTTTTGGAGAATTATGCCTGCGCGAACAAATTGCAGCCTATCTTTTTCAATCGCGTGGTGTAAAAACGGATCCAAATGCAGTGATCATCGGAAGTAGTACCCAACAAATGCTTGTATACCTTGGGCGTATACTGAGGGATGAGTTCCAAAGTATTATCGTTGAAGATCCTGGTTACGACGGTGCTCGGGAAGCCTTTCAATTTCATCGTTTTATGTTCGAAACATTGCCGGTTTACGAAACGGGTGTGGATCTTTCCAAGCTAGAACAAATGCACTCCCAATTAATTTATGTAACCCCCTCTCATCAAAGCCCGATGGGAGTAAGCATGTCCATCCAACAACGACAACTGCTCATTCATTGGGTCAACAAAGTGAAGGGATATATCATTGAAGATGATTACGATAGTGAATTTCGCTATACGCAAAAACCGTTCCCTGCTCTTGCTTCCATTGATTCGACAAGAGTCATTTATCTAGGGAATTTCTCAAAAGCTTTTCTTCCAGGGATTCGTTTAAGCTACATGGTGTTGCCACAACATCTGTTAAATCGTTACAAAGAGCAATTTTTCCTTTTCGAAAATACTGCATCACTCATTAGCCAACTCGCTATGGCGAAGTTTATGGAAGAAGGCGAATGGAGCCGACACATTAAACGAATGCGCCTTGTTTATAAGCGAAAAATGCAACACTTCGTATCATTATTAAGAAAAGCGTTTGAGGATAAGATAACCATTATCGGTGAACAGTCTGGGTTATATATATTAGTCAAGGTACACTTGAACTGTTCAGAAGAATGGCTTATCGAGCGAGCTTTCTCTTATGGAGTAAAAGTGTATCCTACTTCGCGCTACGTTATTAAAAACCATTCAGACAAACCAATGATTAAACTTGGTTTTAGCAATCTTTCTTTTGATGAAATCCAACTCGGAGTGGAATTGTTGAAAAAAGCATGGTCTTGACCTCTCACTTATAGAGAAAAGGAGGCCCTTCAGCTAAGGTGGGAAAGTTGAATAAGCAAAGGAATTTGAAAAAACGCGCTCTTTGCTACAAAATGCGTTTGACAAACAAGATGTTCATAATCCCAAAAATTAAGAAAAAAACAATAGTATCACGAAAAAAACGCTTGAATTGTTATGTCTTGAGCGTCTCAGCTTGTCGTTTTTTCAACAAGATGAGCCGGCTAGCTTCTAGCCGGCATTTATTCGCTTGAGTTATTTAGTCGATAGAGCAATTTCCATCCGCACACGTTTTTCCTTCTTCTGCTAGCGATTGTAGCGAGGATGACTGCTGTTCTTCCATCCACACTTTCTCGAGCGCCTGACGGAATATTTCGACGGGCTGAGCACCAGAAATCGCATATTTTCCATTTAACACGAAAAACGGTACACCGCGGATGCCGAGTTGAGCCGCCATTGCTTCATCTTTTCGCACTTGTTCTGCATAATGCTCACCATCAAGCACCGCTTCCGCCTCTTTGCGGCCAAGTCCTGCTGCTTCGGCAAGCTCAAGCAACACATCGCGGTCGCTAATTCGCTTCGATTCAGTGAAATAGGCGTAAAACAGCCGCTCCACCACTTCATGAAGTTTTCCTTTTTCTTTCGCGTATTGTGCCAAACGATGCGCATCAAACGTATTGGTCGGCTTCATCGTCTCAAAGCGGAACGTGAGACCAATCGCCTCCGCTTGCTTGCCAATATCGGCATTTGCTCGCTTCGCTTCTTCTACGGACATGCCGTATTTTTGCGCAATGATT
Source organism: Anoxybacillus sp. MB8 (assembly GCF_011006755.1). NCBI lineage: Bacteria > Bacillati > Bacillota > Bacilli > Caryophanales > Anoxybacillaceae > Anoxybacillus > Anoxybacillus sp. MB8. The sequence goes on along the minus strand of NZ_RXXX01000052.1, from coordinate 3,737 downwards.
TCGTGGATGCTAAATGGCGTTTCTTTTTTCGCATTCGGATCAAGTTCAAAGCTACGGAAAACAACCTCAACATTCTCTCGATGCGGAAAAGACTCAAGCGCCTGCTCTAACCGCCGCTTGCCAATATAACAAAACGGACAAACAAAATCGGACCATACTTCAATCTTCATCGATACACCTCATTTTCGTCTCTCCAAAGCGGAGGAAATTTTCTCCCTTATTGTAACGAACATATCTTTTTTCCTTCAAATCATCTGCTTAAAGTGTGGCGGGTACTGTTAAGCCATTGCAGTTTTGCTTGGCTATATGCAAATAGAAAATCGCAAGAGCAAATGAGCGGACAGATATAACAGCTGTTCGCTCAATGTTTGATACCGCAACATCATTTCGACAACATCGCTCGTTTCATTGCCTCGTATGAAAGTGGACCGACATGTTTGCTACGAATGACCCCTTGTTCATCGATGATATACGAAGTCGGAATGGTGATCACTTTATATGTTTTACTAACTGTTCCTTGCTCATCAAGCATGATATCAAACGTCAATCTTTTTTGATTCACGAACGTTTCGACGACATGACGATTTTTTTCTTTATTCGTCAAATTGACCGCTACAATCACGACATGTTGTCCATACTGCTCATAAAATCGTTGCATCTCTGGCATTTCCGCACGGCACGGAGGACACCATGATGCCCAAAAATTTAAAACTACTTTTTTCCCTCGAAACTGAGAAAGCTTCATTTTTTCGCCCTGTAATGTCATTAACTCGAAATCAGGGGCAATTTCTCCTACATCAATTCCAATGTTCGAACTCGATTGCTGCGAAGTTGTTTCTTTTGTCATATCCGATATGGATGAGAAGATGAAGACGAGAATATGGAACGAAACAAGCAGTTGCCATAGCTTTCTCGTCGTTTTTATACGTGAAGAAACAATAAAGAAAACAACAGCGACGACAGCTTGTAGCCAAATGAAGCGATTTTCTGGAAATCCACTTCCCTTCCATACGAGAAATACAATCCAATATCCAAAATATATTGGGGTAGCTACACGTATATAAGCGTCGAACGGAATGTGCTGTATTTTCAACTGCCAATATGTATACACGACAATGAATACCCCTGCCAAAACAAGTCCCACAACACCACCGTTAAAATAAAGAAGCGTTAATGGATTTTCTAGCACCATGTTCGGATGTACAATGCCGTAGCTTAATTTCCATATGATCAAACCATACACGAAACTATTAAAAATCATATCCATCATGCGTCGTTCTGCTTTTAAAACGAACACACCATAATAAAAAAACAAATATGTCATAACTAGACTTGCTACAAGCAACAAATTTTCTCCTTGAATCATTTTTTCCTCCTTCACTGACCACGTTTCACTATAAAAAGCGCTTTTTTATATCCTCTGTCGGAACAAAGCAGCAATCCGTCTTTCCAAACCAACGATACCTATTTTTCGCGATCCAATCATATACTCGATCGCGAATAGGAAAAGGAATAAGAATAAACCAATATAAGTACTTCCAAAATCCTCGCAAATGTTTGCATACGCGTAACGCTGCAGTAGATTTAACATAGTATGTAGATTCATCGATGAATATAAAACTATCGAGTTGTTGAGGGATATGATATTTCTTAAGCAACGCTTGACCTGCTTCACTTTGCAACGAAGCAAAACGAAAATAAGCTTTTTCGTCTCTTTCAATAATAAACCGAACCGTTGCACCACAAAAATGACAAACGCCATCAAACAATATGATGTGCATGACCGACCAATCCTTCCCCTTCGGTTCATCTGACCTCTCCATTATAGCTCACCTATGCAACAAAAGAAAAACGTGAAGCCCGTTAACTCCACGTTTTCTACATCTATCCAGAAATTATCCGTACATCGTCCACATCCCGATATCATGAAAACCAAGTCTTTTATAAATACGACCCGCATTCGGATTGTCATAAAATAAACATAACGTTTTTCCAATGCGAACGTAATCTTGAATGACGCACTTCATAATTTCGCTTGCATATCCTTTGTGGCGATGATTCGGATCTGTACACACGCCGACAACCATCGCAGATAGCGTATTTTCTGCAGTTGTTGCAACAGACGACACCATGCGACCATCTTCCTCGATATAGTACACACGCCCTGTATTTGTTTCTAACGATTTGACTAGCATATCTCGCGATGACGGCGGTACCGAAAACTCCGTGATGCGGCGACGCAGTTCAAGTATTCGATCGACATCATCAATCGTTGCTCGCTTAATTTCATAGCGACTTTGCTCTTCTGGAAATGTGATTTCGTTACATTCACAAAAATACGTGACTCGCTTTTTTCCAAGCAGTAAGAGAGGTTCAAATTTTGCGACAAGCTCCGTTTTCCCAGAAAGACGAACAGGATGAGAAGTATTTCGCATCACTTCTGCAAATCCATCAGTATCAAAATCCCTCGGAGCATAAGGAATATACGAATCGTAAAATCGCAACAATACGCCTCTCAATCTACCATTCTCATCAAAATCGCCCCACAACTCTTGGAATTCCTGCTCGTAACCGAACGCCTCAATATCACCAATAATAAAAAGATTCAATGAAGGCTCCTGCTTTAAAAAAGAAAACACAACATCATGATCTGCCCCGCTCAATTTACGAATCATCCCCATCCCCTTTGCACAACACGACGTTTCCTACGACATCCGTAAATTCAAATTTTTGAAGAAGAATTTCATGACATTCATTGACGATTACTGCTCTAGCGCATTTGCGTATTCGCATCATGTTTCTCCTCTTTATTTTTGTTATGCAGTGAATCCATAATTAATGTATACGCCGATATGCTTTTCGACATTGGCGGCAATATTTCACTTTCTGAAATGTTGAACGATCTTCTGGGTGTAAAACTTTAAACACCTCTAACTCTCCCTCGGTAAACGCTCTTTGATTACGATCAACATAAAAATCTAGTAGCTTCCCACCACATTTTGGACAATAGTCCCGCTCTCTCTGTATAACATAAATCAGTCCAAATGCACCCATTGTCATAATAAAAGCAGGAACGAAAAAATTAATCCTCAACTAAAATGACTACCCTTATCTTACACAAAAACGAAGACAAATGATGTCGAATTTTGTCACAAAAGCAAAAAAAGACAGAAGTTTTCTCCACTTCTGTCTCAATTTATTGTCAACAAAGTCAAACGAAGACTGTTCCACGCTTTTATTGCTGTTTCTCAAGAAATTCTATTCGGTTGTGAAACGGATCGTGAAAGGAGAAGCGAGTCACACCTGGAATGGTTTTTTCGTCTTGTGTCACTACTCCCTTTTCTTCCAAGTAGCACCGCACTGCTTCGATATTTTCCACTTCAAACGCCGGATGGCTTTTGCTTCGATATCCTCCGCGGTTTTCAACACCGATATGCAGTTCAATATCGCCAATTTTATACCAAAGCCCGCCGCTTGCTTTCAACGTTTCCGGTTTTTCGATTTCGGCAAAACCGAGCACGCCCGTATAAAAAGCCCGTGCTTCGTCCTCTGCACCGATTGGGATGCAAATTTGTATATGATCGAGTCGTTTGATAACAATGTTCATGCTGCTTCTCCTCTCTATCTTCTTTTCAGCATTCGAAGAGTGGCTCAATATTTCCCTTCCTCTCTCTTTCTACTCTCCGTCATTTGCTTCCAAACAGATCCTTTCGCCTCTTCGCCACCTTCGATTCGTT
>NZ_RXXX01000051.1:0-15780 GCF_011006755.1 Anoxybacillus sp. MB8 | reverse complement strand
AATTGACCATTTCGCATATGATCTTCTTTCAAACGCATGAACGTCGCATCCGTATCCGTCTTGGAGTAACTGTTGCGATCCCCACATACTTGAAGTTGATTTTCATACTTTTCGCTGCGTGGTAAGTAGTCTTCCTTCATTTTTTTGACAGCCTTCTTCAATGGTTGGTTGTCCGGCTCGACCTCCAACCGTTTTTCCCACTCCTCGGTTTTCTCTCGGATCTCTTTTGACGTAAAAGCAGGCGAAGCGTCGATTTCTTCCGTGTTTTCTTCTTCTTTCACGATCGCATCGATCTGGGCGATAAGCTGATCCACATTGGCGTGTAATTTCTCTTGGTACTTCTCGGCGGATTTCCGCCAAACGAACGTGTATCGGTTGGCATTCGCTTCAATTTTCGTCCCATCGACGAAATAGTCTTCCATGTTGACGTACCCATCCGCGACGAGCAGAGTGATCATTTCTCGAAATAAGTCGTCAATCAAGCCTTTCATTCGTTCAGAGCGAAATCGATTGATCGAACGAAAGTCTGGTTTTTGAAATCCACTCAGCCACATGAGTGGAAGATGAACTTCGAGTTGTCGTGCAATCTCGCGACCATGATATATTTTTTGGGTGTAGGCATAAAGGATGATTTTTGTCATCATTTTCGGATGATAAGAAGAAGTGCCCCCACCTTTATAGTATGGAAGAAATGTTTCCATCGGAATGCGCTCGACCATTTCATGAACCACATGAGCCATGTTGTCTGGTGGAATGAGATCGGCAATATTGCTTGGCAACGTGAGGTTATCCATGGTATAATCTTTGAAAGAAATATGATTATGTTTCATAAAAGAATCGCTCCTTTTTCGGTGAGTTGTGGTGACTCTATTCTACCAGAAAATGAGCGATTCTTCTATTTTTGGGCAAAAAAGAAAGGGCTAGACCCAAAGCGCATTAGCGTTTTGGGTCAGCCCCTTTTTGTTTGTAGGTGATATACTAAAAGAAAAAGGATGTGAGATTGTGAAACGGTTGATTGTAGCGTTTATCATTTTACTTGTCGGTTGTACAGCCCAGCAAGACGAATCGAATGTCAAACAGTTGAAGCAAACAATGACAAAACAGCAAACGACCATTGAACAACTACAAAAGAAAAATAAACAGCTTCAACAAGAAAATGAGCAATTAAAAAGCCAGGTAAATCAAGTTAATCCGTCCTCTCTTTTATCTGTTGCTTTAGATGTCGTGAATGCGCTAAAAAATCACGATATGAATACGCTCTCATCTTACGTCCACTCCACAGCTGGAGTACGTTTCAGTCCGTATGGTCATATTGATGTCCAACATGATTTACAGTTTTCAGCATCTCAACTTCCTTCCCTTTGGTCCTCAACCCAAGTATATCAATGGGGAGTGTATGACGGTTCAGGTGATCCAATTCAGCTCACGTTTCAAGACTATTTCGACCGCTTCGTCTATGATGTTGATTTTGCTAATCCGCATATGATCGGTAACAATGTTGTTGTCGGCGAAGGGAATATGATTAATAACATTCAGCAAGTATATGTAAATAGCTCCTTCGTTGAATTTCATTTTACGGGCTTTGATCCACAATATAGTGGCATGGATTGGCGGAGTTTGCGTCTTGTTTTTGAACAAGAAAACGGTCAATGGAAACTTGTCGGCATCATTCATGATGAATGGACGACATAGAGAAGATGAGGGTGTCCTTGATTTCGGACACCCTTCATTTTTATTTCTCTTTTAGTTGTTTTAACTGTTGTTCGACTTCAGCGTCAAACGATTGAGAAGGCATCGTTTGAATGACAGATCGTGCTTTTGTTTCTGCTTCAAGTAACATCACTTTTTCTTCCATGCGTGCAAAGCCTTTTACGACATGGTCATAACGGAAAGACGTCATCGCTTCATCCATTTGTTTCATCGCTTCCGCCACATAAAAGCGCGTCATGAGCTGCATTTGTTTTACTTTTAATTGTTCATATGTTTCGTACAATTGTTTCACTTTTTCTGTTAAAGCAGTTGTTTTTTCTTTTAATGTATTGTATTGTTGCGTATATAGTTCTACTTTTTTTTCATAGGCGATTTTTTCTTGGAGAGCCATTTTTGCGATTGGCTCTTCATTTTTTTCAACGGCTAGTTTTGCTTGACGAGCCCGTTTTTCAATCATTTCTTTCGCATCTGCGATGAGACGCTCATATTTTTGTTCTAACATGAATTGGTGTGCAAGTGCTTGTTGTGCTTTTTCAAGTTGCTCTTCTAGTTCACGAATGTATTGCTTTGTCATGCGAATTGGATCTTCACATTTGTCAATCATATCATGTAAGTCAGCGAGGACGACATGTTTGACACGTTTCAAAATGCCCATTTATTTTTCCTCCTTTTGTATTGTTTTTTCCCATTCATCTAAAAAGCTATAGTTTTGAATCGGTGAGACAAATGGTTCAAATTCAAGTGTCGGCTTCGTTTTGTCTCTCAGTAAAACGTACGCTGCAATGATCGCTAAAACGGCAAGCAACGCTTTTGGTAAAAGCGCAACGAGACCAATCGCCATCAGTGCACCGCCAATCCATTTGCCGGGACCTTTCGTCGCTTTCCAAATAATCCATCCGACGACTAGAAATGCAAGTTGAATGAGGAAAGACATCCATCCGAACATCGGCATGCCGTGTGGTCGCATCATTCGTGGACCGTGGTGACCGAATGCTCGGTGCTGTTTCCCCATTTCCATCATGTGTGCTTCTGGCATGCGTCCGCTCCAGCCGATGTGCATCAAATAGATAGCAACGTGTGCTAATATAGCGACGACGATCACCGTACCTAGCAAGAAGAAAATTGCTCGCTTCTTCAATTTTTCCACCTCCTTTGTCGTTTACAGTTTGAATTGTACAAGCGAAAAGAGAAAATTAGGTGAAAAAGAAAAAAACGTGCCACATTTGTGCACGTTAATGAGGAAAGATGACAGTGAATGTCGTTCCTTTGCCCACTTCGCTTTGTACTTGAATGTTTCCCTCATGTGCTTCGACAATCCATTTGGCGATGGAAAGTCCAAGTCCGTGTCCGCCAATTTGTCGCGTTCGCGCTTTGTCCGCACGATAAAAGCGGTCAAAGATGTGCGGGAGGTGTTCATGGGCAATTCCAATACCTGTATCAGCAACACATATTTTCACGACTTTCCGTTGTTTTATGACATGTTGAGTTAATGAAAGGGAAACCGTTCCGCCTTCGGGTGTATATTTGATCGCATTATCAAGCAAAATGTATAGCAGTTGCGTACATTTATCAGCATCCCCGACAAATTCAATTTGTTCGGGGGCATGAAAATGGAGGATGATGTTCTTTTTGCTTGCGAGTTCTTGTAACGATTGTAACGTATGTTCCGCACATGCCCGCAAATCAAACGGTTTTTTTTCAATTTGGATCTTTGCATCGTCTGTGCGTGCAAGGGTGAGAAGATCGTTAATGAGTTTTGTCATTCGTTTCGTTTCGTCCCCTAGACGTTCAATCGTTTTTCGGCTAAACTCATCAGACGTTAATGACATATCCATTTTTAACGCTTCAACAGAAGAAAAAATGACGCTAAGCGGCGTTCGCAATTCATGAGAAGCATCCGCCACAAATTGACGTTGGCGATTGTAAGCATCTTGAATGGGGACGAGCGCCCGTTTTGACATGAAATAGCTAAAAACAATAGCGACAGCGATGAATAAAGTACCAAGGCTAAGCAAAATAAATGTTGACCATTTTAGCAAACGGAACATGCTTGTGACATCCATGCCGACATATAAAACCCCGACGAGCTGCTGATCAACAATCACAGGACGAGCGACAGTTAGTATTTTTAATTCATCCGCCCGAAATCGTTTTAACTCATGCCGATGATGAGGGACAGTTATTTCTACATATCTTAATTCGTTTTTTTCTGGCGTCCACGGTTGAAGCGTCGAAAGAAGGAGCGGACGCAATCCTTTATTTACTTCGTCCCCCATCATCAATCGTCCACGTGTGTCAACGACGTAAAAAAATAGTTGATCTTCACTTAAGAAAATAACATTTTGGTCGGCAGGCCACCCGATAAACGATTGTTCTTCTAGCATGTTTTGAATCGTTTGACTTTCTTGTTCGGCGAGTGTGTGAATGCGTCGCTCTTGGTCATTTGTAATAACGGTATGAATAAGAAAAGAAACAATCGCGATAAAAATGGCTAAAAAAGCGATGAGAATACCGCTATATGTGGCAGTTAATCGCCATTGTGTACGACGAAACATATCAGAATGATGGAAAAAGGAGCGAATGCTATTTTTCAATGGTATATCCCACCCCACGCACCGTTTTAATCAGCTGTTGCTGTTCATCGCCAATTTTTTTACGCAACAACTTCACGGTGGCATCAATTGTTTTCATCGACACATCAGCATCATATCCCCAAATACGATCGAGAATGATATCGCGCGTTAGAACGCGTCCTCTATTTTGCAATAATAAATCAAGTAGTTGAAATTCACGTGGAGTTAATATAATTTGCTGTCCGTTTTTCATCAATGTATGACTTGTACGATTCACTTCAAATGCTCCCCAGCGAACGATTTCCTCTTGAATCGGCGCAAACGAACGTCGCGCTAACGCTTTCAGTCGCGCCATGAGCTCGTCGATTTCAAACGGTTTCACCAAATAATCGTCCGCTCCAGCTTCTAGTCCTTCAACGCGATCTTGAACCGCATCTTTTGCGGTTAACATTAAAATCGCTCCGTGATAACCATTTTTTCTTAAACGTTGACATACGCTCACCCCATCGCCATTTGGTAACATCCAATCTAAAATGATCACATCGTAAAATGATGCGAGGGCGTAGTCATAGGCATCTTCTCCTTCTTGCACCCAGTCTATATGCTCGACTCCTTTTTTCTTCAATAAATGGACGATGAGTTCACCTAAATGTATATCGTCTTCTGCAAGCAACACTTTCATCCTGATCACCTTTTTTTCTTTCATCATATCAAATGTTGATGAAAAACGGGTGAAAACATCATAAATGAACAAGAAAGGGGAAATATAAAATCGTGAAAACGATATCAATATGACAAGTTTGTGAAAAAGATTGCAAAGTTTTTATATACCCCTTATAGTATATATCGTAATACCTATTTGGGTATAGAAAGGGGGATACGATGAAAAAATTATATTTTTTCCCACAAAAATATTTACTTGTTAGTGTTCCAGCAACACTGTTGCTCGGATTTATCGTTGGAACGTTTGTCGATACAAGTTTTTTGAAGTCCACGATTTTATTTGCGACAATCGTCATGATTTATGCAACGATGGTTGGTTTCAAATGGAAGGAATTAACACATCTAAAAGAAAAGAAAATATTATTTGCTTCTATTGTTATTAACTTTGTTCTGATTCCATTCGTTGCTTTTCTCATCGGAAAGACATTATTGCACAATCATCCGATTATGTTTGCGGGACTTGCGTTATCGGCATTGCTTCCAACAAGTGGTATGACGATCTCGTGGACGGCTATTCAAAAAGGGAATATGACAGCAGCAGTAAAATTGACCGTATTTGGTTTAATTCTCGGTTCGTTACTAACACCATGGTATTTGCTTGTGATGGTCGGAAAATACGTCGATATTAACGTCATGGAAACGTTCCGAACGATTTTGCTTGTTGTGTTTGTACCGATGATTCTTGGACATCTTACATTTAAATGGTTAATGAAAACATATACACCAGAACAATTTCAAAAACAAGTGAAGCCAAACTTTGCACCTTTAAGTATTTGGGGTATGTTGTATGTTGTATTTGTCAGCATTAGCATGCGAGCAAAAATGATTGTATCGAACTTACAGCTTATTGTCATCGCATTGGCAGTATTGTTACTTTTCTACTTTATCAACTATGTGATTAGCACATTTGTGGCGAAACAGTTTTTTAACCGTGAAGACGGAATTGCACTTGTTAATGGAACAGTTTTACGTAATTTATCTATTGCAATTGGTTTAGCTGCAACGTCTTTTGGTGCGGAAGCAGCGCTCATTGTTACTCTCGCTTTTATCGTTCAGCAACAGTCGATTGCTTACTATGGAAAAATAGCAAGTAAATATTGGTTTAAGCAACAAAACAACTAAGAAAGGAGCTGTTGATCATGAATAAAATGGCATTTATCGTTCAAGCAACAGTAGAAGGAGTTACAACACATGTGAAAGCAGGGAAACATGAGTTCGTTATTGATGAAGCAAAACAAATGGGTGGTCAAGATTTAGGGGCTAATCCGCTTCAAATGGTTCTTGGAGCGCTTGCTGCCTGTGAAAATGTTACTGCACGTGTTGTTGCAAAAGAAATGAATTTTGATTTACAAGACATGACGTTTGTAGTAAAAGGTCAAATAGATCCACGTGGATTTATGGGCGATTCATCCGTTCGTCCTTATTTTGAAAATGTGTCAATTGAAGTGGCTGTGAAAACGAATGAAAGTGAAGAGCGTATTCAACAACTAAAAGAGAAAGTAGAAGCACGTTGCCCTGTATATACGATGCTTAAAGCAGCAGGCGTACAAATGAATGATCAATGGTATAAAGCGTAGTCGAGCGGTGTTTACCGCTCTTTTTTATGTCAAAAAAGATAAGGGAAATCCCCTATGGGTATATAAGTTAACAACATATACAATGTAATTAAGTTAAGAAAAACAGATTTGAAAGCGGATACAAAAGGAGCGATGAACGATGGCGAACGTCTATGATGTAAAAGTAGCAATTGTTGGAGCAGGTTCAGCAGGGATTTCCATTGCAGCACGTCTGTTAAGAAAAAATCGTCAATTACATGGACAAGTGCTGCTTATTGATCCATCAGATAAACATTATTATCAACCGCTTTGGACGCTTGTTGGTGGCGGGGCAGCTAAAGTTGAAGATTCTGTTCGCGAGCAAGCATCGCTTATCCCAGACGGAGCAAAATGGTTGAAAGAAGCGGTCGATACGTTCTCGCCAGAAAATAATACGTTAAAAACGAAAGAAGGTTCAACCGTTCGTTACGACTATTTAGTTGTCGCAGCAGGTGTTGAAATTTATTGGGATCAAATTAAAGGACTGGAAGAAACGATCGGCAAAAACGGTGTTTGCAGCAATTATTCATACGATTATGTGCAGAGCACGTGGGAAAATATTCGCAATTTCCGCGGTGGCACGGCTATTTTCACACAACCGAGCACACAAGTGAAGTGCGGCGGTGCACCACAAAAAATTATGTATTTAGCTGACGATTATTTCCGTCAGTCTGGTGTACGCGACAAAACAAACATCATTTTCGCTTCAGGATTGCCAAACATTTTTGCGGTAAAGCGATATGCTGATACACTTGAACAGGTTATTCAACGAAAAAATATTGAAACAAAATATCGTGTTGAATTAGTTGAAATTGATGGCGAAGCAAAAAAAGCGACATTTGAACATCTCGATACGAACGAACGCTTTACATTAAGTTTCGATATGATTCATGTGACGCCGCCAATGGGACCACCAGCGTTTATTAAGAAAAGTCCATTAGCCGACGCGGCAGGATGGGTCGACGTCGATCCGTATACATTGCAGCATAAAACATATGAAAATGTATTTGGCGCAGGTGATTGCACAAACTTACCGACGTCAAAAACAGGGGCAGCCATTCGAAAACAAGCGCCGGTTGTCGCTGAAAATTTACTAGCACACATGAACGGAAAACCGTTAAAGGCACGTTACGATGGTTACACATCATGTCCGCTCGTAACCGGTTATAATAAGCTCGTTTTAGCCGAGTTTGATTATGATAAAAATCCGCAAGAAACGTTTCCGTTTGATCAATCAAAGGAGCGGATGAGCATGTATATCATGAAACGAAACTTATTACCGATCGTCTACTGGAACGGCATGTTAAAAGGTCTTATGTAGAGGGGGGAGAACATGGTGCAGTTACTCGAAACCGAAGAACAACAAGAAGCGCTCCGTTACTTTATTGAGAAGCTTCCTCAACTAAAAGAAGCGATGGAATCGGTAGAAGAAAAAATTGCAGTTGTTCAGCATGTGATAAACGATAAACAATCACTTGAAGCATTGTTTACAGAATTTGAGGAAAAAACAGCGCCATTTCGATTGACAACAGAGCACATCGAAGCACTTGCAACCCTCATTCAACTGTTGCCGACGCTCGTTCAATGGTTGCAAAAGGCAGAAGAGTTCATTTCGTTCGCGACAAGCGTCATCAACGATCGTGAGTCGATGGCATATGCGATAGAAGGAGCAAAAGATATTGTTCCAATTGAAAAGGGATTGAACATTTTAAAAGAAACAAACGAACGCTTTCAACGTGAACGCGACTCATCTCATGTATCACTATTACGCATGTACCGTTTGTTAAAACACCCATTGATTCAAGATGGGGTGAAATATATAGAAACGCTACTTGATGTAGCAAGTAAACATAAATAATTTGGAGGGGATGTATATGTTATTTCGTTCATTTTTCGATGAGCAATTAGCGCACATGTCTTACTTAGTTGGTTGTCAACGTACAGGAGAAGCGATCGTTATTGATCCAGGTCGCAATGTTGATTGGTACATCGACACAGCGAAAAAAGAAGGATTGCAAATTGTTGCTGCAACAGAAACACACATTCATGCGGACTTTGTTTCAGGAGCGAAAGAATTAGCAAAACGTTGTGGGGCAAAACTTTATTTATCTGATGAAGGGGATGCGAACTGGAAATATCAATATTTAGATGAAGTCGATTACGAGCTTGTGAAAGAAGGAAGCATGTTTACAGTCGGTAATGTTGAGTTTAAAGTGCTTCATACACCAGGTCATACACCAGAACATATTTCGTTCATTTTAACAGATAAAGGTGGCGGTTCAACAGAACCAATGGGTATTTTCACAGGTGACTTCGTTTTCGTTGGTGACATCGGTCGCCCGGACTTACTTGAAAAGGCAGCTGGAGTTGCTGGTACAGCAGATGTTGGCGCTCGTCAAATGTTCCAATCGTTGAAAAAATTCAAAGCTCTCCCAGATTACTTACAAGTATGGCCAGCGCACGGGGCAGGAAGCGCATGCGGAAAAGCGCTTGGAGCCGTTCCTGTTTCAACCGTTGGATATGAAAAATTGAACAACTGGGCGTTGAAAATTGAAGATGAAGAAGAATTTGTGAAATTATTGCTTACAGGTCAACCAGAGCCACCAAAATATTTTGCGATGATGAAGAAAGTAAACAAAATTGGACCTGCATATTTAAATGAAGAAGAAGTACTGTCGTTACAAACACGTGAACAACTTGACGAATATAAAGCAAACGGAGCGTTTATTTTAGATGTTCGTCCGTCTCAAGAGTTTGCGAAGGCACATTATGCTGGAGCAATCAACATTCCCTTTAACAAGTCATTTACAAACTGGGCGGGTTGGTTAATTAACTATGATCAAGATATCGTGTTAATCGCTAATCAAGAAGATGTACAAGCGATTCGCAAGGCGCTTGCTTATATCGGATTAGATCGCGTTGTAGCATATATTGAGCCATCCGTTGCCTTAAGCGGTGAAGTGGAAAGCTACGAAGAAATTGATGTCCATCAACTACAACAATATTTAAACGATGATCGCTATCATCTCGTTGATGTACGCAATCAAGCAGAATGGGACGAAGGGTACATTGAAGGTGCACAACATATTATGCTTGGTACGCTTGCGGACCGTTTAAATGAGCTTCCAGAGGATAAAACATATATTGTTCAATGTCGCTCAGGTGCGCGTTCAGCAATTGGCGCAAGCATTTTGCAAGCAAAAGGATTCAAACAAGTGCTTAACTTAAAAGGCGGATATTTAGCGTGGACGAGAGAAAAGCTTCCTGTTGTGAAGCAATCATAAGGGCTGACGTTGTCAGTCCTTTCTTTTCATCTTACTCCTCTCTTATAATGAAAGAGAGGTGAGAACATGCAATTTTTAGATAAAATTTTTGCGTATATTCAAGATGGAATTATTGTCATGGACCATGAGCGAACGATCGTCGAAATGAATCCAGCTGCCAAACGGCTTACCGGCTGGCAACTAGGTGAAAAAGTGCCTTACTGCTCGTTTTGTCAACAGCGTGATGTACGTGAAGGACAAGAGCGATGTTATTTAATCGCAACAGAAGAAGTACCGTATTTTTTATCGGAAATGCCGACGTATCATGGACAGTTAATTGATGTAGAAATGAGCACAGCACTTATCCTCGAACAAGATGATGCGAAATATTATTTGCTTGTTTTGCGCGATCAAACAGCGAAGAAAAAAGAAGAGGAAGCACGTCGTTCAAAGTGGATGGTGAAAAAACTAACCGAAGCAAAGGAAGAGGAACATAAACGTTTAGCACAAGAATTGCATGACGGTGTCGGGCAGTCGCTCTACAGCATTTCCATCGCGTTAGATAATATTATTCAACGTATACAAGATGAGAAGCTCCATGCATACGTCAAAGAAGTGCGTGAAGAACTTGGACGCGTCATGGAAGATGTAAAACTATATGCTCAACAACTTCGTCCAAAAAGTTTAGATGCGCTCGGGCTTATTCCAACGATTCAGTCGCTTATTCAGTCACTTCAATCGAAAATGCCAAATACGTTATTTTCATTTCAAACAAACGTATATACACGCTTGTCACCGACGATGGAAATTAACTTGTATCGCATCATTCAAGAAGCGCTACATAACGTGATGAAATATGCAAAGGCAACAGAAGTGTCCATTTCGATTGAACAGACGGAACGGGAATTACTTGTATCTGTTGTAGATAACGGTGTCGGTTTCCACGTTGAAGAAAAGCGTGAAGGGCTCGGCTTAAAACATATTCAAGAACGTGTTTTTCATCTTGGGGGAGAAACGACTATTACATCAGCACCAATGAAAGGAACAACGATTTTTGTGCGTGTGCCATTAGAGGAGGACGGAGAGGATGAAAGTGTTAATCGTTGACGATCATGATTTAATTCGAAAAGGTATTCGCCTCCTTCTTGAAGGATTTTCTGATGTGGAAGTCGTTGGGGAGGCAAGCAACGGTTGCGATGCCATTACACTGGCATTAAAACATCATCCAGATGTCATTTTGCTCGATCTTTCGATGCCGACAGGGCTTGACGGATTTACAACCGCCAAAACGATTATGGATGAATTAGAAGATGTGAAAATTATCGTTTTAACGATGCATGATGAAGAAATATATGTACAAAAAGCGATTCAATATAATATTCACGGTTACTTGTTAAAAAACAGCCAAACAAATGATTTGCACGAAGCATTGCAAGCAGTATATCACGACAAGCGATTTTACCGTACCCATATTCCTGAGGAACGGCTTGAAAAAATGTTTGCGGAAAAAGAGCCGAAGTCACCGCTTACGAATCGCGAACGTGAAATTGTTCGGTTAACCTTTTTAGGATATACGAACAATCAAATTGCAAATAAGTTAAAAATTAGTCCGAAAACGGTCGAAAACCATAAAACAAACATTATGCAAAAACTTGGCATTAAGGAAAAACATGAACTCATTCAATACGCCTTAAAAAATCATATTGCCGACTTAGTGTAAAGGGAGCGTTTGATATGGAATATACATTTTCCCATTTGCTTGTTCTTTTTTTTATTGGCGCCATCGGCTCTATTTTATCAGGGATGGTCGGTATCGGTGGCTCGGTCATTAAATATCCGATGCTTTTATACATTCCACCTCTCCTTGGCTTTACTGCTTTTACCGCGCAAGAAGTGTCCGCCATTAGTGCGGTACAAGTATTTTTCTCGACACTTGCCGCTCTTGTCGTGTTTAAAAAAGGGGGATATGTATCGGGTCGGCTCGTTGGCTACATGGGAACAGCCATTGTCATTGGTAGTTTCATTGGTGGATACGGTTCAAAGTTTTTAGCCGATGAGACAATTAATGTTGTATATGCCATTTTAGCGTCCATTGCAGCCGTATTAATGTTTTTCCCAAAGCCAAAGGGGAGCGAACATGTCTCATCAGAGCAACTTGCATTTAACCGATTGTATGCAGTTATGTTATCGTTTATTGTTGGAATTGCTTCCGGTATTGTCGGAGCAGCAGGAGCGTTTATTATCGTACCGATTATGCTCGTCATTTTAAAAGTGCCAACGCGCATTGCGATCGGTTCATCGGTGGCAATTACGTTCATTTCATCGATCGGGGCGACGGTTGGAAAAGTGATGGGGGGGCATATGCTCCTCGTTCCATCGCTTGTGATGGTCATTGCTAGTTTACTAGCGGCGCCGATCGGGGCGAAATGGAGTCAAAAAATGAACACAAAAGTGCTGGAATACATTTTGCTTGTATTAATTGTAGCGACTGTGATAAAAATTTGGTATGAAATGTTTGCGTAAGCTGGCTCATTTGAGTCGGCTTTCTTTTGTTCGTTGCAACATGAATGAAAATTTGGTATGATGTTAAATAGTGGAAAAATAAAACAAATAGGATGATGAGGATGAAACGAGCACGTATTATTTATAATCCGACGTCAGGAAGGGAAATATTTAAAAAACATTTGCCTGATGTACTGATTCGACTTGAACAAGCAGGATATGAAACGTCATGTCATGCGACAACAGGGGCGGGGGATGCGACAGAGGCGGCAAAACGAGCGGTAGAACGCGAATTTGATCTCGTCATTGCCGCAGGTGGCGATGGAACGATTAACGAAGTAGTAAACGGGCTAGCTGAGGCTTCATATCGTCCGAACCTCGGCATTATTCCAGTCGGTACGACGAACGATTTCGCCCGTGCCATCGGCGTGCCACGCTCGATTGAAGGAGCGTGTGATGTCATCGTAAATGGGGAAGCGGTGCCGATTGACATTGGGGCAGTGACAAACGAAGGAAAAACACATTATTTTATTAACATCGCAGGCGGTGGGCGCTTAACGGAATTAACGTACGAAGTGCCAAGTAAATTAAAAACGATGATTGGTCAACTTGCCTACTATTTGAAAGGAATTGAGATGCTTCCTTCCCTTCATCCTGTCCATGTAAAAATTGAGTACGACGGCAAAATGTTTGAAGGCGCTGTGATGCTTTTTCTCGTTTCGCTGACGAACTCTGTTGGCGGCTTTGAAAAATTAGCCCCAAATTCATCGTTAAATGACGGCATGTTTGATTTAATTATTTTAAAAGAAACGAACTTAGCAGAATTTATTAAAATTGCAACGCTCGCACTACGGGGTGAACATATTCACGACCCACACATCATTTATACAAAAGCAAACCGCGTAAAAGTGTATACGGAAGAAAATATGCAGCTCAATTTAGATGGCGAGTATGGCGGAATGCTTCCGGGGGAATTTGTCAACTTGTACCGTCATATAAACGTATTTGTTCCGAAAGAAAAAGCTGAACAAATGAGAACAGGGGAATAAACCTGTTCTTTTTTATTCGACTATGCTACAATCTTGACAGCAATTTTGCGGAAGGGGAAAGAAATATGGAAGCACCAGTAGCAAAAAATGAATATTACGATGTCATTTTTGAAGATTTAACACACGACGGCGCAGGAGTAGCAAAAATTGATGGCTTTCCAATTTTCGTTCCGAACGGTTTACCAGGCGAAAAAGCGAAAGTGAAAGTTGTCAAAGTGAAAAAAGGGTACGGCTTTGGCCGTTTAATCGAGCTATATGAACAAAGCGAAGATCGCATCGATGCTCCTTGTTCGATTTATAAACAATGCGGCGGATGTCAGCTCCAACATATTCGTTACGAAGGACAACTAAAAGCGAAATATAAACATGTCAAAGAAGTGCTTGCTCGCATCGGGAAAATTGGACATGCAACCGTTCATCCTGTTCTTGGCATGAGTGACCCATGGCGATATCGAAACAAAGCGCAAGTGCCTGTCGGTGAGCGCGAAGGTAGGCTTGTGGCAGGTTTTTACAAAGAGCGAAGCCATGACATTATTGATATGGATACCTGTTTAATCCAACAAGAAATGAACGATATTGTCGTTCAGACGGTTAAAGAAATTTGCGAGCAATACAACATTCCAGCCTATAATGAACAAACGCATAAAGGGGTTCTTCGTCATATTATGGCACGCTATGGGGCAACGACGAAAGAAGTAATGGTCGTCCTTATTACGCGCACAGAAGAGTTGCCGCATAAAAAGAAAATGATTGAAGCGATTATTGATCGCGTGCCGAATGTGAAATCGATTGTACAAAATATTAATCCGAAGCGAACAAATGTCATTATGGGAGAAGAAACGCGCGTGCTTTGGGGTTCTGAATATATTTATGATTATATCGGTGACGTTCGTTTTGCGATTTCCGCCCGTTCGTTTTATCAAGTAAACCCTGAACAAACGAAAGTGTTGTATGATCAGGCAATTGCATACGCGAACTTAACGGGTGAAGAAACGGTCATTGACGCTTATTGCGGCATCGGGACGATTTCTCTCTTTTTAGCAAAAAAAGCGAAAAAAGTGTACGGAGTCGAAGTCGTTCCGGAAGCGATTGCCGACGCTAAACGAAACGCTGAACTAAACGGCATCACCAATGTGGAGTTTGCGGTTGGGGAGGCAGAAGTCGTTATTCCGAAATGGTACGAACAAGGAGTAAAAGCAGATTGTATCGTTGTCGACCCACCACGAAAGGGATGTGAGGAATCGTTATTGCAAACAATCATCGCGATGAAGCCAAATCGCGTCGTATACGTCTCATGCAACCCAGCGACCCTCGCCCGCGACTTGCGTATTTTAGAAGACGGTGGCTACAAAACAATGGAAGTCCAACCTGTCGACATGTTCCCCCATACGATGCATGTTGAGTGCGTGACATTGATGTCGAGGGTGGAGAAATAAAGATACTTTAAGCACTGATAGATAAAGGGTTTCCTGACATTGAATTTTTCTCATGACGTCTTTGTCGAGGATGTTAATGTCGGGAAACCCTTATTTTTATACTTTGAGGAAACATGTCAACTACACTTAATACGATAGGGTTGAGTTGACAGAATAGATTTTTTATAGAGGTTGAGGAGACAGGATAGATATAAACTATATACATCCAAATTGACATTTTAACCTCTGGTTTACGCAGCACACCCAATGCGGCGTAACACCTCATCTGGATGCTGTAAGACATGTTGTTCAAACCGAGTAATCGACTGGGCGATGTCTTTTTGATCTTTATGCAAGATGTTGGCGATGACTTCGTCTTTCAGCCACTTCCACAACCGTTCAATCGGATTCAAATGAGGCGAATACGGCGGGAGAAAAATAAAATGAAAGGCATCGCCTTCTTCGCTTTGAAGGAAGGCTCGAACCATGTTGGCATGATGAATACGCGCATTGTCCAACACAAGCACGATGAATCGGTCGGCGTATTTCTCTTTCAACAGGCGTAAAAAGTCAAGGAACATTTCGGCATTGGCGGATGATGCACGATGAAACACGACATCCCCTTCTTGCACATCGACTGCGCCAAAAATAGATACGTGGGCGTGGTGACCGTAGCTTGGCACTTGTTTTTGATTCCCTACTTCTGCCCATGTGGTACGAAGCGCTTGATACGCGCGAACATGCGTTTCATCGACATGAAGCAGAACGATTTCTTCCGTGATTAGTTTTTTTTATAAACTCGAGTTCTTTTTCAAAGGCTGCTTGAAGTACGGGATCGCCTTTGACGAGCTTATAGGTTGGACGTGTCCATGACAAGCGAAGACGATGCAACAACTTCCGAATGCCTTCCCGTGACATCGAAACACCATAGGTTTGTTGGATGTAGGACT